>NZ_JBFUHT010000007.1:0-156379 GCF_056402275.1 Azospirillum sp. P4_B5 | reverse complement strand
GAGCTATGCGGGAAAGTGGGTGATGACGGTCTGAAGAAGGCGGCGTATCGAGGCGGGTGACGAAGCCTGCCAGAACCTCCACGAGGGAGCGATACGCCATGGACGAGATTAGCAAGGTTGTCCGCTTACGTCAGCCGGAGGAGATCGACGACCCGCTGACGACCATTCTGCGSGCCGGCGCGCGTCGGCTGCTGGAGCAGGCCATCGAGGCGGAAGTAGACGCCTTTCTGGCGTCGATGAGAGACCTGAAGCTGCCGGACGGCCGCGACCGGGTGGTCCGGCACGGCCACGGCCCCGAGCGGGCGATCCAGACCGGGATCGGGCCGGTTCCGGTGCGCCGGGTCAAGGTCCGTGATCGTGGCGCCGAGGAAACCGGCGCACGCATCCGCTTCACCTCGGCGCTGCTGCCGCGCTGGGCTCGCCGGACCAAGAGCCTGGACGCATTGTTGCCCATCCTATACTTGCGCGGCGTCTCCACCGGCGACTTCCAGGAGGCGCTCGGGGCCTTGCTCGGCMRGGAGGCGCCGAACCTGTCGCCCTCGGTGATCGGCCGGCTGAAGGAGGACTGGGCGGTCGACTACGTGCGTTGGCAAAAGCGCGACCTGTCGGCGCGCCGCTATGTRTATGTCTGGGCCGATGGCGTTTACCTGCAGGCCCGCATGGAGCCGACTGCGGACTGCATGCTGGTGATCATCGGCGCCACGCCGGAAGGCCGCAAGGAACTGGTCGGCTTCCAAGTTGGCGTACGCGAGAGCGCCCAGAGCYGGCGCGAACTGCTGGTCGAYCTCCAGGCCCGCGGCCTCACCACCGCCCCCGAACTCGCCGTCGCCGACGKCGCGCTGGGCTTCTGGAAGGCGCTGGAGGAGGTATTCCCGACCACCCGGCACCAGCGGTGCTGGCAGCACAAGACGGTCAACGTCCTCAACAAGGTGGCCAAGTCCGTCCAGCCAGCGATGAAGCAGGACCTGCGCACTGGGACCATGTCCGGACCACGAATCCCATTGAAAGCGTGTTTGCCACCGTCCGCCACCGGACTGTCCGCACCAAGGGGGCGCTCTCGCAGGAGACCGCCAAGCTGATGGTCTTCAAGCTGATCACCGCCGCCGCGAAGACTTGGCGKCGCCTGCAGGGGGAAAACCAGTTGCCCAAGGTCATCCAGGGCGTCACATTCCGTGATGGCATCGAGGTCACGGAAACCGCGTCACAGAGCGCCGCCTGACCAGACCATCACCCACTTTCCCGCATAGCTCCTACCGCGGTGAATGAAGAGCGAACCTGCAATTAGAGCGGATTGCTGGGCATCTGAATCGGGGATTGAACGAAACCGCTGACGCGGTATAGGGCGACGGAGTCGGATCGGCTTCTGTCTGGAGGGTGCGGGCATTTCCGCCCCGTCTCACGACAGGAGCTATCCGATGGCTGAGATGAGCCCTCTGCGCCGCCGCATGATCGAGGACATGACGGTTCGCAATCTATCGCCGGCGACCCAACGGTCCTACGTCCACGCGGTCGCCAAGTTCAGCCGCTTTTTCGGGAGATCACCGGAGCGGCTCGGCTTAGACGAGGTCCGCACCTTCCAGGTTCACCTGATTTCCCAAGGCATTTCCTGGGCCAGCCTCAACCAGACGGTCGCGGCGCTCCGTTTCTTCTATGGCGTCACGCTCGGACAGGCGGAGGTCCCAGAGCGGATCGCCTACGCCCGGGAACCGCGGCGCTTGCCGGTGGTGCTCGGCGCCGACGAGGTCGTCCGTTTCCTGGAGGCGGTGCCCAGCCTGAAATGCCGCGCCGCGTTGGCGACGGCCTATGGAGCCGGGCTGCGCGTCTCGGAGGTGATCACGCTGAAGGTAGCCGACATCGACGGTTCCCGCAGGCTCATCCGCATTGAGCAGGGCAAGGGGGGCAAGGACCGCTACGCGATGCTGTCCGTCCAGCTCCTCGGCATCCTGCGCACCTACTGGCGCTTGGCCAAGCCGCGCCACTGGCTGTTCCCCGGCCGCGATGAGGATCACCACATCGACCAGACCGTGCTCCACGCCGCCTGCCGCTCGGCCGCCAAGGCGGCGGGGCTGGCCAAGCACGTCACCGTCCACACGCTGCGCCACAGCTTTGCGACACACCTCTTGGAGAACGGCACCGACATCCGCGTCATACAGGTTCTGCTCGGGCACACCCAGCTGGCGACCACGGCGCGGTACACCCAGGTCGCCACGACCACGATCCAGAAGACGACCAGTCCGCTCGACCGCCTGCGCCTGGAGGTGGTGCCGCCAGCATAGCGGGACACGATGGGCGCCGCTGTTGGAGGTGGCGGACATCATCCGCCGCCACGGTGCCGCATACCGGGCCGCTCACGCCGGCCACCTGGATCGCGACCAAAGCCGGGTCTTGGCCGCGCTTGCGGCGTGCCGGACCGCGGCCTTGGGCGGTCACGCCGAGCGGTGTGGCGACTGCGGGCACGTGCGCATCGCTTACAACTCCTGCCGCGACCGGCACTGTCCCAAGTGCCAGGGGTTGGCGCGCGCCGAATGGCTGGCGGCGCGGCAGGCGGAGCTGTTGCCGGTGGCCTACTTCCACGTCGTGTTCACGCTGCCGGCGCCGGTGGCCGCGCTCGCCTTTCAGAACAAGGCGGTCGTCTACGCCATCCTGTTTCGCGCGGCGGCGGAGACCCTGCGCACCATCGCCGCCGACCGGCGTCATCTTGGGGCCGAGGCTGGCGGCATCGCTGTCCTGCACACTTGGGGACAGGCGCTGCAGCACCACCCACATGTTCATTGCATCGTGCTTGGTGGCGGGCCGGCGACCGACGGCAGCCGCTGGGTATCCGGCCGGCCGGGCTTTTTTCTGCCGGTGCGCGTCCTCTCGCGATTGTTCCGCCGACTGTTCCTGGACCAGCTGACCGCGGCCTTCGCCGCGGGCACGCTCCAGTTCTTCACCGATCTGGCCGGCCTTGCCGATCCGGCGGCCTTCGCCGGCCACGTGGCGGCGCTGCGTCGGATCGAGTGGGTTGTCTACGCCAAGCCTCCGTTTGGCGGGCCGGAGCAGGTGCTGGCCTATCTTGGCCGCTACACCCATCGCGTCGCCATCGCCAACAGCCGACTGCTCGACCTCACGGACGGCCAAATCCGCTTCCGCTGGAAGGACTACCGGCACCACGGCAAGGTCAAGGTGATGACGCTCACGGCCGAGGAGTTCCTGCGCCGCTTCCTGCTCCACGTTCTGCCGCCGGGGTTTCACCGGATCCGCCACTTCGGCTTTCTGGCCAACGGCCATCGCGGCGTCAAACTCGCTCTGTGCCGGCGCCTGCTCGCGACACCGGCACCTCCCACTGCGGTGCCGGCGGACGACTACCGGGAGCGGTGCATCCGCCTGTTCGGTCATGCCCCCGACACCTGCCCGTGCTGCGGCGGGACCATGGTGCTGATTGCCGCTCTGCCGCGGGCGGCGCCGTCGCCAACCCCGGCGGGGATCGACAGCTCATGACGCTGCCGTCCGTCCTGCCACTGCTGCCGCCGTACCTCCTGCTCCGGTTCGCCGGCCGGTGCTGGGCCGGGTGTGTGCCCTTTGCCGGCTTGGCCTCCCGAAGGGCTTTCGGCGGCGCTCCAGCCGATGGGACTACCCTTCCAAGGGCGGGTTCGGCCGCACCGGATGCAGACAGCACCGAGGATTTCAGCCTCACCCCGGGCATTCTTGCGCCGTTCAGCAGTTCCGGGCGGGTGCTACTTCTCCCATAAGCGCCGGCCACCGCCGCGGTTTCATTCAATCCGGCTTCTATGAGGTCCCAGGGAGCGTGCCCGCACCCCGAGGCGCCGGCGGGACCTCACAGAACCCTCCAGAATCTACGATTAGTAAAATCTGTTGCCACGCCATTGCCATTTCTGAATTGACGGTTCGACTTTCCACTATCTTGACAGAGTGTCGCTTCCTCCTGAAAACTTTCTTTGAAAGTTAAACTCGACGATGCTGCGAGGAGTGACCGATCGGAGTGAATTCATAAGATTTTGATATATAAAGATATTTTTCTGAGGAAAGCGTCCAATTGCAAACCGTGCACGCTGGTTGATGTGCCCAGCCCGCGCCGGGATGCAGACGGTCCTGGTGCTCCAGCACCGATCAGGGCATCGTCAACCTCGCCTGACCGACTCCGTTGCGTGCCTTCGGAATATGGTGGCGGTGGTTCGCGTTGGCCCTATGCGGCAAGTGGTTTCGGCGTCAGAGAAAAACGCCAATACGAGCCCCATATCGAGACGATTGTCCGGCAATCGAATTACGCATGGCCGCCCACCGGCGTTTTTCGCTTGCAAGATATCAGGCCACACGCCACTTTCGGTTGGTCGAGGTTGCTCTGGGCTTTGTTATTCTGATCCCGTCCAAGGATTTGAGTCTCTTCCCGAAGTGAGATTGATGCCCTGCGCAATGTTGCGCGGGCAACGCCAGGAAGGGAACTGACCCATGGCCATCGGAACCGTCAAGTTTTTCAATTCGACCAAGGGCTTCGGCTTCATCCAGCCGGAAGATGGCACGGCTGACGTGTTCGTCCACATCTCCGCCGTCGAGCGTGCCGGGATCAGCAACCTCGGAGAGGGCCAGAAGCTGTCCTTCGACGCGGTTCGCGACCCTCGCCGTGGCAAGGTTGCCGCCGAGAATCTGCGCGCACTCTGAGTGTGGCAGGTTCGGGAAAGAAGGGTGGCTCCGGCCGCCCTTTTTTTGTACCGGGATCCAGAAACGACGCCGCCGCCCCTCCCCATAGCCGGTGCAGCATCACCGCCTTCGGCGACCGTGACCGATACAAGATTTGCCTGACGGCCTGTTCCGGGGCACGGCCGGATTCACGAAATGGAAAAACATGAACGGCTTTAAAAACGCAGGGCTTTCCGAGCGTCTGAGCACGGCTGCGGGCGCAAAAAAGGCCCTGCTTGAGAAGTTCAAGGCGCAATCGACTTTGAACGATCTGGCCTTTGCGGAGCGGGAAGAGGCCCGGCGGGCCGTACGCATCGCCCGTGAGGCTCGCGAGGCCGAGCGCAACGCGGCGCGCGACGCCCGCAAGGCTGCCGAGCAGGAGGCCCTGCAAGCGGAACAGGCCGAGCGGGCCGCCCGCGAGGCGCTGGAGGCTCAGGAAACCGCCGAGCAGGCCGCGCGCCAAGTGGCCATGGGCGTGGAGGCGAAGGCTGCCCGCGACGCCCGCTATGCAGCCCGAAAAGCAAGGGCTCGCTGACGGTCCGCAGTGTCCAGAAGGCGGTGTCCAGGCGGCACCGCCAAAGCCGTCCGGTCCAGACGCCGAATGGCTCCGGACCGGATGGCGGGAGATGAAAAAAACAGACGCTGAGGAAAGCCGTGATCATCGGGTTCCAAGTCGCCACCACCGATGCGGAAAAGCCTGTGCATGGCTGACAAGCGTCTGGTTTCGCTCCTGATTGCCGAATGACCTTGATATTACGGCGTCATGTCTTATTCTATAGATATTGATCGCTGGAGGCTTAAAACGTCTCTTGAGAGAGACGCGGTAGGTTTCTTGGCGTGGCACCCTGCCGCGCTCCTCAGCAAGTCGCAACTCCCTCTTTCGACCTCCTCCTGGCGAGATCGCCGGCGCTTGACTGTTCCCCAACCGGGGGCATGGTCCGCTTTGCGCCGTCATGCTTGTGGAAGGCCCCACTCCTTGTCCGAAAATTTCGTTTCCGAACAGACGTTTGCTGATCTCGGCATTCATTCCAAAATCGCCCAGGTTCTGGGTGAGCATGGCTATATCACGCCGACGCCCGTTCAGGCGGCGGCCATCCCTCCGGCGTTGGTCGGCCGCGACATTCTCGCCACCGCCGAAACCGGCACCGGCAAGACCGCAGCCTTCATGCTGCCGGCTCTGACCCGCGTGGCCGACCTGCCCCCTCCTGCCGTCGCCGCTCCGCGCATCCTCGTGCTTGCCCCGACGCGTGAACTGGCCAGCCAGGTCACCCAAGCGGCGCGCAAATACGCCAAGCCGCTGCGCATGAACATCATCGATGTGGTCGGCGGCATGCCGTACGGCGAGCAGCTTCGCATGCTGTCGCGCCCGGTGCACGTCGTGGTGGCGACTCCCGGCCGCCTGATCGACCACATCGAACGTCAGCGCATCGACCTCAGCGCCGTCGAGACGCTGATCCTCGACGAGGCGGATCGCATGCTGGACATGGGCTTCCTCGATGACGTCGAGCGGATCGCCGACGCCTGCAAGGCCGGCCGCCAGACGCTGCTGTTCACGGCCACGCTGGATCGCCGCATGAGTCAACTCGCCGGCAAGCTGCTGCGCAACCCGGAACGCGTCGCCGTCCAAAGCCAGGCGACCGCGATCAACGTCGAACAGCGACTGCACCACACCGACGATATGGACCACAAGCGCCGGCTGCTGATGCACTTTGCCAGCCAGGATGAAGTCGGCAAAGCGATCATCTTCGCCGCGACCAAGCGCGACGCCGACGCACTGGCGGAGGAGTTGAGCACCGCCGGCCATGCCGCCGCTGCCCTGCACGGCGACATGGACCAGTCCAAGCGCAACCGCACCCTTCAGCGGCTGCGCACCGGCCAGGTCCGTCTGCTGGTCGCGACCGACGTGGCCGCCCGCGGCATCGACGTGCGCGACATCACCCACGTCATCAACTTCGATCTGCCGCGCTCGGCCGAGGATTATGTCCACCGCATCGGCCGCACCGGCCGGGCCGGTGCCTCAGGCATCGCGGTGTCCTTCGCCTCCCGCGCCGACCGCGAGACCCTGTCCCGCATCGAACGCTTCACCGGGGCGACGCTGGCGATCCATACGATCTCCGGCATGGAGCCGCAACGTTCCTTCTCCGGCGGCACCGGCCGGCCGGCGGGCCGCCCGGCCATTCGCGGCGGAGCGAGGCCGTGGCAGCGCGACGGCGGCCAGGGCAGACCGCAGGCCCGCGCCGGACGCTGGTAAACGCGTTCGGGCAAGACAACCAGATCAGGCGCGTCCCTTCGGGACCGCGCCTTTTTTCTTGGGGAACCGAAGCGGGCACCGGGCGTCTATCTGCGGATATCGCAGGGCAACGGCTTGAAGCATCTTCGCGGCTTGTCCGGCCAGTTCCTGGGCGAACTGCCGTGCCTGCGATTCCCGCGCATCGCGAGCCGCAGCGTACAGCGCAGCCTTCGGCGCAACGGTGAGAAAGCCCGTGCAATGCCTCGTCGGCTCATCCAACGTGCTCCTGAAAGCGCCGCTCCGCGTCCGTGATATCCTTGGCGCTCGGCAACCTCATACCCGCAATCGATCCTACCCTGCAGGTCCCATCTTGGATGGGCCATCAGGTGTCAGCCGATCCTCGCGCCCGGCGCACCTGGGCCACGGCTCCCCGCGTCGCGCGCAGGCGCTCGGTGTAGCGCGCCGGCATCTGCGGCGACTTCCAGCGTCCGGCCTGCATCAAGCCGGCGAGGTCGACGCCGGCGGCCAGCAGGTCCTGGGCAGCACCGACGCGCAGGCTGTGCCCGGTGATGCCGGCGGCCAGCGGATCGGCGGCGGCGGCCCGCTCCGCCACCACCCGCCGGACCGCCGCCGGGCTCATCCGCTCGCCGTAGCCGCGCCGGGCGAGGCTGCGGAACAGGAACGTTCCGGCGCCGGCGGTGGCGCCGGTGGTCGGGTCGAGCGCCACCGCGATGGCGCCACGCCACGCGGCGAGCGCCGCCATCGCCTCCACCGACAGCCAGGCCATGGCGCCCTCGCCGGCTTGGTCGGTCTTGGAACGGCGGATCAGGATCGTCCCTTCGCCGGGCTCGGCCGCCAGGTCGTCCGGATCGACGGGCTCCAGGTCGGCCCAGCGCAGCGCCACCAACTCGTCGGCGCGGGCCAGGGTGTCGCGCCCGACCAGCAGCAGCGCCCGGTCCCGCAAGGCGCGCAACGGGAGCGCGGCGCCCTCACCGGTGGATAGGCGGTCGAGGATGGCGGCCAGCTCGGCGTCGCCGAGCGGCCGGGCCTGCCGTTGGCGGGCGCCCTGCTCCTGGCGGTGCGCCTTGCGGGCGAGTTGGACCCGCCAGTGATCGCAGGGGTTGGCGGCGCCGGCGGCGCGGTGCAGCGTGGCGAGCGAGCCGAGGTAGCGGGCGACCGTCGCCGGCCGCCGGCTGGCCCCGAGGTCGTCGACGAAGGCCTGCACGGTCTCCGGCGCCGCCGGCAGCCAGGACAGGGAACGCGCCGCGCACCAGGTGGCGAACACCCGGGCGTCGGCGCGCAGCGCGCGCAGCGTCGCCAGGGCCATCGCGCGCTGGGCCAGGGCCAGGTAGGCGTCGAGGCGCCCGAGGATGGCGTCATCCGGCGGGATCGGCACCGTCGCGACAGCCGTTCCGGTGCCAGGGGTTCCTGCACAGGGATTGGCGAAGCCGGCGGCGGCGTGCCACCAGGCGAGCGAGCTGCGGTAGCGGCGCAACGTGCTGTCCTTGCGGCCAGCGGCGCGGGCGGCAGCGAGGAAGGCCCGCACGGTCGCCGGCGACGCCGGCAGCGCGACGTGGCCGGCCTGGGCGCACCAGCGCACGAAGATCCGTCCGTCTCCGAGCAGCGCCCGGCGGGTCGCCGCGGCCATAGGTCGGGCGATGGCGGCGCGCAGGCGTTCTACGGCGGCGCCGCTCAGCGTGGGGAGGTGAGCGAAGGGAATCGCATACGCCGGAGCAGTTGGAAGGATAGCGGCTTCGATCGTCATCGACGCGCGAGCCAGTGCTGAGCCCGCGCCCGGGCCGTACGGGCTCGCTGGCACCATGCCGCATCCGTGTCCACGACGGCCGCCAGACGTTCCAACAAGAGAGCGGCGTCCAGATAGTGGTTCAAGTGGGCGAAAGGGAGCATTCCATGGCTGAAGAATATGAGCGTGACGGCGCGAAGTGCTTCATCGTCGACCCGAATCCGTTCCGTCAGGCCTCCGCGGCAGTCCGCGTCCCAGCGATTCAGATTGTTTGCCAGGAACAGCGGCTCCGGTGTGCTGATCGCCGACAGGAGGGTTCCAGCCTGCCAGTGAATCACTATGGCATCGACCAGCACATGACACAGACGCTCGACGGTTTCAGGGGAGAGCCATGCGCCGGTGGCGTCCTGCTGCTGTTCTCCGAACAGGCCATATGAGAAGACTTGCCCGCGCAACACGGTCGCCACCACGTCGAGATGACCGGCTTCCATCAACGTGGTCAGCGCACGCATCCCGAGGTCGGCCGGCGCCCCGCAGCGCATTACCGCGTGCTGCAGAAAGCCGGCGAACCAGAGACTTCGGGTATAGCTTTCGCCGGCGCGCTCGTGTGCGGCAGCGTCGATGTCCCGCGGGACCTTGCCGAGAACTAGCAGGAGTTGCTCGGGATTGGGGCCCCCAATGTCCCCATAGATGTCCTGCAGCCGCTCAAGGAAGGGCTCGAGAGTCTGTTCGTCGTGGCGCCGCCGGAGCTGCGTCAGCATGGAGTCGTCGGTGCCTGCGAGAAAAGCAACGACTTCGGGGCGCGCCACGGCGCCGGGCAGCAGGCCAAGACGCAAGACGGTCATCAGCGGACGGTACCGGCACAAGCTGTCGGCGGTTACCAGGAGCACCGACAAAGATGAGTTGCGCAGCCGCGGGAACAACAGCGCCAGAAGACGGGCCAGCGGCGTTTCTGGGGCGACCCCCAAACGGGCCAGCCGATCGGTGGGGCTTGCCCGTTCCCGTTCAGAAAAGGCGGCCCAGTCCCTGTCGGCTTCCCGGTCCACCGGTGCATCAGGCACCACCAGGCGCGGCTCGTGGCGGATCGCCTCGACGACAGCCGGAGCCTTGGCCAGCAGGATGCAGTAGCCGAGCAGATCCAGCCAATCGACCTCGCCGGCGACCATCGGCGCCAGCACGGCGTACATGCCGCAGACCTGCCGGCTGTCGCGCGGCGTGGCCAGCAGACCGTCGGTGGCGATGGCCAAGAGGCGGGTCCAGCGCGGATCGGAGTGCCAGCCGGCCGGCAGGGTGCCGGCCAACACCGCGCCTTCGAACTCCGCGGTGAAGAGGCCCCGCGTCTCGGAACCCACGGCGCTGGGAAGGGGAATCTCCAGCTGGACGATCTTCTCCAGGTAGGCGGCTCCGCGATCCGAATTTCCGCCGCCCAGCGCCTCGACCACCCGGTCGCGGTCGTAGGCGAGGAGGTAGGAGAGGCCGGTGAAATCGGCGACGGCGCGCACGAGCTGGGCGACGGCGCGGACCTCGGCGTCCTCGACGCGATCGAGCTCGTCGATAAGAACGACGATCGGCACCGCCACCCCGGCCAGCAGCGCGGTCAGTTCGCGGTGCTGCGCCGCCAGGGAGCGATCGCGGGTCAGCAAGGTTTCGGCCACCTTGACGGCGCCGGCGGCCGCCGCGCCGACACCAGGCACCACGCTGAACAGGCTGGCGGCCGGCGCCAGGTCCTTGGCGTAGTCGGCCAGCTTGGCGCCCAGGTCGCGCAACGCATCGCCGTGCCGGCCGTTGGCGGTGCCCACCGCGTTGATCGTCGCCAGCAGCTCGGCAAAGAACTGGGTGATGACGTCATCGCGGCCTGACACCAGCCAGGGGTCGAAACGCACCACCACCGGCTCGGGCCATCCGTTCCGCTGTGCCGCAGCCTTGATCTCGGTTTCCAGCAGGTTGAGGAGGGACGACTTGCCGCTGCCCCAGGGGCCGGTGAGGCCGACCACGACACCGCTGGCCCGGCCGTCCGGGGTGACGAGGGCGCGGGCAAGGCGGGCGACGAAGCCGTCGCGCCCCAGGCGGTCGTCGGCGGGATCGGCGATCGGGCGGTCGGGGCGGTGGCTCACGGAGCGGCCTCGGGCGGGGGAAACGGCAACGGCCACGGTAGCCCAGGGCGCTTCCGCCGCCAAGGGTTGTCGCCGCAGAGTAGATCTGTTTAAAAGCTCACCAGGAAAACCGCGGGGTCGTAGGAAATTTGGTTGAATAGATCAGTTTAGAAAAAGAGGTATTCTGGTTAAAAGTGTTGAGCGGATCAGGTGAAAAGTCTTGGCCCGATCTCCGACCGATACTCCCCTGACCAAGGTGCCTGACGAGGTCTGGCAGACCGCGCGGGAGCGTGAACGAGTCATCAGAACGCTCGTCCAGCAGCCGGTTCTGTACGGAGCCCGCAGCGAGGCCATGGTTGCCGCGGCCAACGAGCTTGGGATCACCCTCCAGTACCTTTATCGCCTCGTCAAAGCCTATGCCGCCGACCCGCGAACCCGCTCCCTGCTGCCCAAGGTCCCTGGGCCGCAAGCAGGGTTGCGGCGCCTGCATCACCGTGTCGAGACGATCATCGAGGAGGAGATCCAGACCCGCTACATGGATCTTCTCAAGCCGAAGAAATCACTTCTGATGAAGGGCATCCATGCCCGGTGCGTCGCCGAAGGGTTGGGCAAGCCGGCCCGTGAAACCGTCGAGGCCCGGCTGGCGGTTATCAGCAAGCGGGAGCAGACCAAGCGGCGCCACGGCCCCAAGAAGGCGCGCGAGGACTTCAACCCGATCCGCGGATCGCTGGAAGCCGAGCGTGCCTTGGAGATCGTCCAGATCGACCACACCCCGACCGACGTGATGGGGGTGGAGCCCGACACGCTGGAGGTCATCGGACGCCCGTTCATCACCCTGGCGGTGGACATCCGAACCCGGATGTACTGCGGCTTCTACCTGACCTTCGATCGGCCCAGCGCGTCCAGCGTGGCGGCCTGCCTCGCCCACGCGGTGATGGACAAGAGCGACTGGCTGTCGACGCGCGGTCTTCCGGCCAAATGGCCGGTCGGGGGCCTGTGCGAGGTCATCCACGTCGACAACGGCAAGGAGTTCCACTCCAAGGCCTTCACCCGGGCCTGCGAGGATTACGGCATCGAGGTGCGGTACCGGCCGCCGGGAACGCCGCACATGGGCGGCCACGTCGAACGGCGCATCGGCCATCTGATGCAGGAACTGCACCTGCTGCCCGGCACCACCTTCTCCAACATCAAGGAGCGGGGGATCTACGATCCGGCCGGCAACGCCTGCCTCACCATCGCCGAGATCGAGTGGCTGGTGGCCAGCATCATCCTGGAGCATCACGCCAGCTTCCACGAAGGCATCGGCACGGCCCCGCTCGCCAAATGGACCGCCGACACGGAGGGGCGAACCTTCCGCACGCCGGCTGACTTGCGGACGTTCCACCGCGACTTCCTGCCGTTCGAGGAACGGAAGGTCCAGCAGGACGGCATCCACCTCTTCAACGTCCTCTACTGGCACGACGCGCTGACACCCTTCCTTCACAACAACGCGTGGGTGACGGTCCACTACGACCCGGCCAACCTGTCCAAGGTCTTCGTCCGGGGCGTGTCGGGGGAGTACCTGGAGGTGCCCTACCGGAACCTGCGCCGTCCGGCCATCTCCAAGTGGGAGTTGAAGGCGGCCACCCGCGCGCTGCGCCGGCAGGGACGAGCCGGCGTCGACGAGGCGATGATCTTCGAGATGGTGCTGGCGCGACGCAAGTTGGTCGACGAGGCCCGCGGCCGCAGCCGGCGGGCGCGGCTGGAGCATGCCCGCGGCGCCCGGCCGGGATCGGGACCGGCGCTGCCGGCCCCCGATACCACGCGGATGATCGACGCGGAGTTCCAGGCCGTCGCCGAGGACGCCGACGATGTTCCTCTCGACCTGCCCTTCTACGAGACCGAGGAGTGGGATGACTGACGCACACGGGCATCTGGGAACCTCGGCGCGCGATGTGATCGGGCTGTCCCCCGAGGAGCGCATCGCCCGGATGCAAACCCGCCGCTTCACCGAATACCCGCGCTGCCGCATGGTGCTCGACCTGCTGAGCGACCAGATCAACCAGCCGAGCGGCGTGGTGAAGCCCAACCTGCTGGTCTGGGGCGAGTCCGGACAAGGCAAGTCGACCATCATGGAAAAGCACCTGCGCGACCACCCGGCGGTCTTCGACAAGAAAACCGGTGTGCGGCGCACGGCGGTGGTCGGCCTGGAAATGCCGCCGATGTGCGACGTCCGCTGGTTCTACATCAAGCTGCTCAGCGCCATCGACGCGCCGGTCAGCGAATCCCGCAGCAGCTTGCCGGTCATGGCGGATCGGGTGGTTGCCCTTTACCGCCTGATGGGCGTCCGTCAGATCCTCGTCGACGAGGCGCACAACATGCTGATGGGCAGCGTGCGGCAGCAGCGCGTGATGCTGGCGGTGATCCGGAACCTGTCCAACGAGCTGGGCATTCCGCTGGTGCTCTTCGGCATTCAGGACGCCCGCGAGGCCCTGATGCACGACCGCCAGCTGACACGGCGTTTCCGTTTCATCGAACTGCCGATGTGGGGGGCCGGGGAGGAGTTCCAGGCCTTGGTCGGCAGCATCCTGCGCTCCTTGCCGCTGCGCCGCCCCTCGCCCCTGACGGCACGCGCGCTCAAGACCCTGCTGACCCACAGCGACGGCGGGACCGCCAAGCTGTTCGAAACGTTGATCGACCTCGGCATCGATGCCATCCGCTCCGGGGAAGAACGCATCACCCCGGAGATGATCAAGGATTACGTCAGCCTGCCGGTTCTGGCATGACCGACAAACCTCTGTTCACCACCATGCCGGAACTGCCGGTGGTGCCGTTGCCGGCCAGCGGAGAGGCTCTCGGCAGCTGGGTCTGGGCGATCGCTCGCACCTACGGGCTGATGCCAGGAACCTACCTTCGACGGTTGGGCATTCCGCATCGCTGGGTGACCAAGGATATCCACCGGGACCTGGTGATCCGGCCGCTGCCGAGCGTGATGGAGCGGCTTCAGGCCGACACCGGGGTAGCTCCGGAGGTTCTGCGGCGCATGACCTTCTCCGGGCTGAACCGCGAGCTGGAGGAAGCCTGCCATTACCACCATCTCCCTTGCGCAGCCTGCGTGGATGAGGCGTCTCGTCGGGCCGGCCGGCCTGTCGGCTTGCTTCATGCGTGGGCCGTGTGGCGCGTCGTCTGCCCCGATCATCCGCCCTGCCCGAAGCCGAGGGACGTGGCGGAAGGGCTCCCGCTTGCGCCCTTTTACGGCCAGGTGCGGACCATCATCACGTTTCTCGACCGGGCGGCGTTCGATCCGCGGGCGTTGGAAGGCATCGTCGGCACACGGATGGCTCCAGCCCTCACGGTTGCGGCCTTCGTGCGGTTCGTGTTTCTGCTGAACGCGTATCTCAGCGTCCGCGTCACCGAGTTTGACGAGTTCCGTGATTTGGCCGGGTTCCGCATCCGGCATGCCTTCTCCCGGAACGAGGACGGTGAACCGATGCCGCTTCCACCGGAGGAACGGAACGACCCGGCCATCTCCCTGGTTCTGGCGTGGCAACTCGTGGCCGATCCGATGCGCACACTGCTGGCCGGCTTGCACACCGCCAGCCCGGTTCACCGCAAGACCGAACGCGATGCCGGACAGTTCATGGCGCTGGTCGGGCTCCTGCTGGAATTTTGGCCGGACGAGATGCTGTCTCTGCTTCTGACCGGGCATGCCTTGTCCCGCCGGGCCTGGAGCGGCGATGGCGTCCGCACCGGGCTGGCCATCGCCGCGACCGATCAATGGAGCAACGATCCGAGCCATTCCGCGCGCCTGGCCGAGGCGCAGTGGAATCACACCGCCTGGACGAGGGTTCTGTTTTCCGACGCAGTCCGGAACCGTCACGCCGGATGGAGATCGCGGTTTCCGATCGACGGGCCGTTCCAGTCCGGGTTTGTGGCCGCCAACACGAAGGCGGCGAGCCTGATCGGGCAGGCCCGCCGTGACGCATGGAGGCCCAGCCAGGATGAGCGATCTGGTCTGGGACGGTTCCTGGCGAAACCAGCGCCGGCGATCCGGGAGGCGCACGCAGCTCCGCCGCAACCGATGTCGGTGCCCGCTATCCCAACGCACATTGCGCAGGCCGTCCAGTTCGCCTTGGACGCCCATGGCCCCCTGCCGACCGGAAAGCTCCGAGCGCGCCAACGGCGTGCGGTGCAGCGCAAACTGTCCGCGGCGGCGGTCCGATGCTTGAATCAGGAGGCGTGGTGCGGGATAGCCGGCAGCACCTCACATGACCCGCCCGTTCCGTCCCGGAAGACGCGTTGATGCCGGGGCGCCGACCGCAGTAGGCCTTGTTCGGGCCGTGGGCCGCCGTGATGATCCTCACCATGGTCGGCATCACCGAAACCTCAACCAGCGTGTCCGCCCCAGCGGTCATGCACAGGGGCACACAGCCGCGCTCGGACATGACAGAAATTTTATGATTGGCGTTGACTGGTTTAATGTCGTTGTGGCATTGCAACCAAAAAACGAGAATGTATGCGGAAAATGCCCTTTTATCGGGTTCTAGAGACATAAACGCATACAGATATATGCACGACTCTAGGAACTGGAGCCCTTATTGGTTGCTCTTGAGTGCCAGATCGAGGACGTCACGCCGACGATCCGTCCACCCTCGGTTCCCCCTGCCGGGGAACATGCCCTGTCCGCCTTTCTGCGGCTGACCGGCCGTCCAGTCGACGCCGGCCAGATCACGACGGCGGTGGCGGGATTGCCCCAGCCGCTCGACGGCAAGGCGCTGGTGGCCGTGGCGCACCGACTGGGCGCTCCGGTCCGGCGCCACCGGGTCGGGCGGCAGAGGCTGGCGGGGACCCGGCTGCCCGCCCTGGCGGAAATGGCCGGTGGCGAGGTCGTTCTGATCGCCCGCGCCGATGCCGAGCGCGTGCTCCTGCTCGACACCGTGGCCAACCGTCCGGTGGAGCAGACACGCGACACCTTCGACGCCTCCTGGACCGGCCATCTGATCACCTCAGCACCGGTCGGCGCCGCCCGGCCCTTCGGGTTGGCGTGGTTCCTGCCGGCCCTGGGCCGGCACGCCGGTGTGCTGAGTCAGGTCACGCTGGCCTCGCTGTGCATCCAGCTTTTCGGTCTGGCGACGCCGCTGTTCAGCATGATCGTCATCGACAAGGTGCTGTCGTCCGGCACCATCACCACGCTGGACGTGCTGGCCATCGGCATGGCGGCGATGGCGGTGTTCGACTTCCTGATGGGCGCCCTGCGCGCAGCACTGCTGTCCCACACCACCAACAAGGTCGACGTGGAGTTGGGCAGCCGGCTGTTCGAGCATCTGATGGCCCTGCCGCTGGCCTTCTTCGAAAGCCGCCCCGTCGGCGTCCTCGCCGCCCGGGTGAAGGAGCTGGACAGCGTGCGCGCCCTGCTCACCGGGCCGGGGCTGACGGTGCTGCTGGACGTGCTGTTCACTTTGATCTTCATCGCGGTGATGTGGTCCTTCAGCCCGTACCTGACGGGCATCGTGCTGCTGACGCTGCTGGGCTTCGCGCTGGTCCACGGGCTGCTGGCGCCGCTGCTGAAGGCGCGGCTGACCGACCGCTTCGCCAAGGGCGCCGAGGCCCAGGCCTTCCTGGTCGAGGCGGTGCATGGGGTCGAGACGCTGAAGGCCGCGGCGGCGGAACCGCGCATGCTGCACCGCTGGCAGGAACTGCTGGTCGCCAACACGCGGGCCTCCTTCCGCTCCGCCGTGCTGTCGGAGACGGCCAACCAGGCGGTCGCCTTCCTGACCAAGATCATGAGCGTGGCCATCCTGTGGTACGGGGCCCGGCTGGTGATGGACGGGGCGCTGACCGCCGGCACACTGATCGCCTTCAACCTGATGGGCGGGCGGATCAGCGCCCCGGTGCTGCGGCTGGCGCAGATGTGGCAGCAGGTCGAGCAGGGCCGCGTCGCCATCGCCAGGCTGGGCGACGTGATGAACGCCCAGCGCGAGCCCGGCGCCGTGCCCGGGCGCACGCCGCTGGGGCGGATCGAGGGGCGGGTGGCGCTGCGCGGCGTCACCTTCCGCTACGGGCCGCGCGGGCCGGCGGTGCTGGAGGGGCTGAGCTTCGCCGTCCCGGCCGGACAGGTGGTCGGGGTGGTCGGGCTGTCCGGCTCCGGCAAGTCCACGCTGGTCCGGCTGCTGCAACGGCTGCATGTGCCGGAGCGCGGGGCGGTGACGGTGGACGGCATCGACCTCGCCGGGGTCGATCCGGCGTGGCTGCGCCGGCAGCTCGGCGTGGTGCCGCAGGACGTGACGCTGTTCAACCGGTCGGTGCGCGAGAACATCGCCCTGGCCGACCCGACCCTGGACATGGAACGGATCGAGGCGGCGGCCCGGCTGGCCGGGGCGCACGACTTCATCGCCGCCCTGCCGGAGGGCTACGACACGGTGGTGGGCGAGCGCGGCATGCGGCTGTCCGGCGGGCAGCGGCAGCGGCTGGCCCTGGCCCGCGCCCTGGCGGGCGACCCGCGTATTCTGATCCTGGACGAGGCGACGAGCGCGCTCGACTATGAATCGGAGATGCTGATCCACCGCAACATGCGGGGCATCTGCGCCGAGCGGACGGTGTTCATCGTAGCCCACCGGCTGGCCGCGCTGCGTCACGCCGACCGCATCCTGGTGCTGGAGCACGGGCGTGTGGTCGAGGATGGGCCACACGCCAAGCTGGTCGCCGCCGGCGGGCGCTACGCCCGGCTGCACGCCATCCAGGCCGGCCTGGCGGCGCCCCAGCAGCCCCGGCCACCGGCGGGAGGCCCAGCATGACCGCGATCCCGGAGCACAGCCTGCACGACCTGTTGCCGCCGCCGATCCTGGAGGTGACCGAGGAGCCCCCGCCCTGGCTGCTGTGGCTTCTGCCCTGGCTGGTGATGGCGGCGACCGCCGCCGGTCTGATCTGGGGGGTGGTGGGGGAGCTGGACATCGTGGTGCCGGCGCAGGGGACGCTGGTGCCCTCAGGGCGGGTCAAGGTGATCCAGCCGCCCGAGCAGCGGGTGGTCCGGCGCATCCTGGTCATCGAAGGGCAGCGGGTTGCGGCGGGCGACGTCCTGCTGGAGTTCGACACCACCGACGCCCTGGCCGACCGCGACCGCACGGCCAAGGAGCTGGCGGCGGCCCGGTTGCGGGCGGCGCGGCTGCGCGCGGCCCTCGCCGGGGCGGCGGGCTTCGCGGTGCCGGAGGGCGCCGATCCGGCGCGCGCCGCCGACGAGCGCCGGCTGTTCGAGGCGGAGCGGGCGCGGTTGGAGGGCGAGGCGTCGGGCCTGCGCCAGGAACGCGACCGGGCGCAGGCGACGCGCGAGGCGACGGCGGCGACGATCGCCAAGCTGGAGGCGGTCCTGCCGCTGATCCGCACGCGGGAGGAGGCCAAGCGGACGCTGGTGGAGCGCCAGCACGCCACGACCTCGGAGTACCTGACGCTGCGCCAGGAGCTGGTGACCGCCGAGGCCGACTTGCGCATCCCGCGCGACCCTGCGCGAGGCGGAACTGGCGGCGTTGGCGGCAGCGGACCGGATCGAGCAGGCGCGCCGCTCGGCCGCGCGCGATCAGGCGGCGGAGCTGGTGGAGGCGGAAACCCGGGCGGCAAGCCTGGCCGAGGAGTTGGCGAAGGCGGAGCAGCGTCTGGCGGCGCTGACCCTGCGGGCGCCGGAGGACGGGACGGTGCACGAGCTGGCGCTGCACACGGTGGGCGGGGTGGCTCAGTCGGCGCAGCCGCTGATGAAGCTGGTGCCGGTGGGTGCGGTGCTGGAGGTCGAGGCGACGGTGCTGAACCGCGACGTCGGCTTCGTGGAGCCTGGTCAGCCGGTGCAGGTGAAGCTGGACGCCTTCGCCTTCACGAAATACGGGGCGGTGCCGGGCCGGGTGCAGGCGGTGTCGTCGGATGCGGTGGCGGACGAGCGGCTGGGGCCGGTCTACAAGGTCCGGGTGGCGCTGGACCAGCAGAACATCATGGTGAACGGGCGCGCCTTGCCGCTCGGGCCGGGGCTGTCGGCCACTGTGGATGTCCGCACCGGCAGCCGGCGGGTCATCGACTATCTGCTGATGCCGATGCTCAAGGCGACGCAGGAGGCCATGCGGGAGCGATGACTTGATCGGGCAAAGAAAAGATTTTCATGAGGATCATTTTGATGATGTACGACTGCAAAGGTGGTCGTGCAGGCGGAGCATTTTCCTGAACACTACTACACAATAAACAAAAACGATGCTTCCAATGTTTTATTGTGTTTTTCTTGTTTTGCGCTAATGAATGCTTGCGTATATCATTTTATACCTATCAAAAGACGCATGCGGCGATCCGAAGTGTAAGCAGACGGAGACAGTACGGTGAACAAACCTACGAAAGCAAAGGCACCTTCGGAAGCCGGTGAGACGGCGATGACAAACGGAACGGCAGTCAATGGAGTGCCATCGCCGGACCGGACGCTGGAGAACGCGACATCTCCGAAGATGGCGACACTGCTGGGGGAGATCGTCTGGCTTCTGACCCAGTCGCCGGCCCATCGCCACCTGTTCCTTGCCGACCTCGAATGGACTGTGATGCCAGCGTTGAAACTGCGGCAGGTCTACCTGTTTCGCTCGAAAGAGCGAATCGTGGGATTTGCCGCCTGGGCCAAAATTTCCGAAGAGGTCGAAAAGCGACTCTCGTGTGGGGTCAATCGCTTAGCTCCTCACGAATGGAACAGCGGAGAAAATCTCTGGCTTATGGACTTGGTTACGCCATTTGGCGGAGCCGAGCATATGATTAGCGAGATGAAAGTCCACCTATTTCCTAATAGAGTAATAAAATTACGTGCATCTAATCGAGAAGGAAAGCAATGCTTTAGGCATCTGTAATACTGTGTTGGAAAAATTTAAACAGAAACGAAATAATAAAAATGCCATTTTAATAAATAAAGGCTGTCTAAGAATTTATTTATTAAAATTGAGAAAATATTGTTTTACTGTTGTGGGCATTAACTTTGCATGACAAACCCTGTTGTTGTGGCAACTCTTAGGGGATATCTCTATCCAAATAGAAAGGAGATCAGCTATGATGGAAGAAATAAAAAATATTTTAAGTAAACGTTTTACATTTTTGCAATGCAATATCATTGCGCTTATAATTTTATGTCTACCTAATACAGTGTATGCTACTGAGAGTAGCGAAGAAAGACAAAGAAAAGGTGTCATATATTTGTATGATCATAATCCATTGCAAACAAAGTCATCTGATCACAGATGTTTTATTAATATTTACATGAAAATATCTAGAGAATTTTCTAAAGAATTTAAGATTATTTTATCAAGAGGCAAAAACATTCAGCTTTCTGACAGTAGAGGTGAATATAAATTATACGTTTACTGTCAAGAAAGGGCTGATCATGCATTCTTTCATATTGATGCTTATAGAATTGATATAAACCCCATGAATAAGATCTTGTCATCAACATATGTTGAAATGCCGATTAGGACGAATGAGGATACAGAAAAAATGATTTACGACCTTTCAAACAAAATGCGCAATTTGTCTAATTAATCATTTACGAGTTTTGTTCCTGTAAACAACCCTATGATGAGGATACAATGGCTGGAAGTGCAAATGCTGCAGATGGTGAGAATAACAGCGACACTGATTCTCGTGATGCTGCATATGGCGGCGGCTGGAGTGACGGCGGACAGAATGGAAATGCATCGTCCTCCGAGGAAATTTCCCCGAATCCAGCTCCGGCTCCGCGATCACATGTAGAGGTTACGCCACTCGACCCGCCTGTTCCGAACCAATCCACAACCCAGGAAACCCCAAGATCACCTGTTGTCACAGATGAGACGGCTATTGAAATTGGAAAGGTAACAGAAGTTGATGAAATGGATAGAGTTGTAAGAGAGCAAACAACCATTGGTCTAAAGGGGCTTGTTGCAACACCTGATTCCCAAATGACTAAGGACGACAATGTAATAGGTCCAAGCAAATATGGTGACTATCCAAGCAATTTTGACTTTTCTGACACCCCCGTGGTACGCCTGTTATTTTAGATCTCAATGGAAATGGGATCGAGATAGTAGGTCTAGATAACAGTGTAACATTTTTCGACATTGACGGCGATGGTTTTAGAGAAAATGTTGGGTGGGTAAGACCAAATGATGGAATTCTTACTATTGATCTGAATGAAAACGGGATAATTGATCAGGCACATGAAATCAACTTTACTATTCATGCGCCTGGTGCAGAAACCGATCTCGATGGGTTGCGGGCGTCTTTTGATAGTGACCATAATGGCATTTTAGATGCTCGAGACGCTCAATTTGCTAGCTTCCGAATTTGGCAAGATCGCAATAGTGACGGAATATCAGAATATAGTGAAATGCAAACTTTGCAGGAAGCCGGTATTGTCTCGGTAGGTTTAACTGGTCCGCGTGCTGATGAGGTTCATGATGGAAATATAATTTCTCGCTATACAAATTTTACTAGAAGCGATGGTTCAAATGGGCAGGTTGCAGATACAGGATTTTCTGTCTCACATGCTGGCTTTAGAATAGTAGACGGCGTACTCAGTGTATCCTCTAGTCCTATCAACCGTATTGAAGCCTCTTCTTATGGAGGGGTAGCAATAGATGGTAATTCTAATTCCCTTATTGTGGGAAACACTGGACAGGAAACACTTATAGGCGGAGGTGGAAGCGATTGGATTGTCGGTGGCGCTAGGGCAGATAGTTTATCTGGAGGTGACGGGCACGATATATTGTTTGTTGATCATATGGACAATATAAACGGAGGCTCTGGATTCGATATAGCGTTAGTTGACGATTATGACGGAGTAAGCATTAATCTTGGCTCAACCAATATCGAAGCTGCTATTGGGGGATATGGAAACGACTCGTTTTACGGAGGTTCTGGAAACGAGTTTCTATCAGGTGAAGGGGGTAACGATTTACTAACAGGTGGGCAAGGCAGTGACACAATATATGGGGGTAGCGGCAATGATGTTGCAATGGGGGACGATGGTCACGACATTGTTTCCGGAGAAGATGGAAATGATAGTGTTTACGGCGGGAAGGGCAACGATACTGTCATAGGAAATAATGGTGATGATTGGCTGCATGGCGGCGATGATGCAGACACGCTCTTTGGCGGTAATGGCAACGACTCATTAAATGGTGGTGCGGGTGGTGACCGCATGGATGGCGGTTCTGGAGTGGACAGTGCAGTTTACCAATGGGCCACCTCCGGCGTTGGCGTATCGCTCGAAACCGGCTCCGGTTCGCTGGGTGAAGCGGCCGGCGACGTCTATGTGTCGATTGAAAACGTGGTAGGCTCCGATTACGGCGACAGCATCGTCGGCGATGGGCAGGGCAACTGGATCGCCGGGCTGGGCAGCAACGACACGCTGGTCGGCCAGAACGGCAACGACACGCTGATGGGCGGCTGGGGCGAGGATTATCTGGCCGGCGGTGCCGACAACGACTCTCTCACCGGTGACGACGGCTTCGACACGCTGGTTGGCGGAGCCGGCGACGACGCTCTGTTCGGCGGCGGCCATAACGACACGCTCAGTGGCGAGGACGGCTTCGACACGCTGGTCGGCGGCTGGGGTGAAGACTATCTGGCCGGGGGCAACCACAACGACGTCCTGTTCGGTGAGGACGGCTACGACACGCTGGCCGGCGGTGCCGGCGAGGACAACCTGTTCGGCGGTGGCCACAACGACACGTTGTTCGGTGAGGACGGCAACGACACGCTGTCTGGAGATTGGGGCGACGACCACCTGCACGGCCAGAATGGAAACGACACGCTGTTCGGCAACGACGGCTCCGACTGGCTGACCGGCGGCGCCGGAGCCGACTGGCTGGACGGCGGGGCCGGCTGGGACAACGTCAACTATAATGCCTCCTGGGGCGCTGTGGCCGTCGATCTCGCCGACGGCGTCGCCTGGAGCGCCGAGGGCGAGGGTGACCGCCTGATCAACATCGAAGGCGTGCAGGGCTCCCAGCACAACGACGACCTGCGGGGCGACGGCAACAACAACTGGCTGCACGGCCAGGGGGGTGACGACTGGCTGTTCGGCCGTGGCGGCGCAGACATTCTCGACGGTGGTGACGGCTTCGACGTGGCGAACTATGTCGACTCCTGGACCGGCGTCATTGTGGATCTGCGGAACGGTACCGCCAGCGGTGGTTCGGCTCAGGGCGACCAACTCCACAACATCGAGGGCGTGCACGGTTCGATCCACGACGATCATCTGCACGGCAACGACGCCACCAACTGGCTGTACGGTTCCTGGGGCAACGACTGGCTGCACGGTTACGGCAGCGACGACAGCCTCTACGGCGACACCGGCAACGACTCCCTGAACGGCGGCTGGGGCGCCGACAATCTGTTCGGCGGCGCCGGTAGTGACTGGGCCACCTACATGTGGGCGTCCTCTGGCATCGGCATGACGCTGGAAGGCAACTACGGCTGGCTCGGCGAGGCGGCGGGGGACAAGTTCTACGAGATTGAGAACATCCTCGGCTCTGAACACGGCGATGAGATCCACGGCGACTGGCAGAGCAACTATTTGGTCGGGGCCGGCGGGGATGACGCACTGCTGGGCAAGGATGGCCACGACACGCTGGTCGGCGGCTGGGGCAACGATTACATGGAGGGTGGCGGCCACAACGACGTTTTGGTGGGTGAAGACGGCCACGACTACGTGGTCGGCGGCTGGGGCGAGGATTACCTGGCCGGCGGCAACCATAACGACACGCTGATCGGCGACGACGGTCACGACACGTTGGTGGGCGGCGCCAACGAGGACTATCTCGTCGGCGGCAACAACAACGACGTGCTGCACGGCGAGGATGGCTACGACACGCTGTTCGGCGGTGCCAACGAGGACTACCTGCACGGCGGCGGCCACAACGACACGCTGATCGGCGACGACGGTTACGACACGCTGGTTGGCGGCTGGGGCGAGGATTACCTGCACGGCGGCGGCCACAACGACGCGCTGCATGGCGAAGACGGCCACGACTATCTGGTCGGCGGCTGGGGTGAGGATTATCTGGTCGGCGGCAACAACAACGACACGCTCTTCGGTGAGGACGGCCACGACACGCTGGTCGGCGGCGCCAATGAGGATTATCTGATCGGCGGCAACAACAACGACGTGCTGCATGGCGACGACGGCTACGACACGCTCGTCGGCGGTGCCAACGAGGACTACCTGCACGGTGGCGGCCACAATGATCATCTGTTTGGCGACGACGGTTACGACACGCTCGTCGGCGGCTGGGGCGACGATTGGATGAGCGGTGGCGGCCACAACGACGCGCTGCATGGCGAAGACGGCAACGATGCCATGCACGGCGGTTGGGGCGACGACAACCTGTTGGGTGGCGAAGGCGGCGACTGGTTGGTCGGTGAAGAAGGCAACGACGGCATCAACGGTGGTGGCGGCTACGACACCGCCTACTTCGCTGGCAGCCGCAGCAACCACTACATCCATTACGTCTCCAACGGCCATGGGGCGATCATCGACGCCACGGGCCGCAACGGTGGTGACTGGGTATGGGAAACCGAGCGCCTGTGGTTCGACGACGCCGTGGCCTATTTCGACGGCTCGCAGGGCTGGCCGCCGCTGGTCATCGACCTCGACGGCGACGGTCTGGAACTGACCGATGTGTTCGAGAGCACGGTGCGCTTCGACATGACCGGAGACGGCATCGTCGACCGCACCGGCTGGGCGGCGGCGGACGACGGCCTGATCGTCTACGACCTGGGCGGTGACCGGAAGATCACCGAGCAGGCGGAGGTGGTGCTGGCCACCCACGGCGAGGCCGGCATGACCGACCTGGAGGCGCTCGCCTACGCCTTCGACGACAACCGGGACGGCTGGTTCGACGCGAACGATGCCCAGTGGAAGGACTTCGGCGTCTGGCAGGACCGCAACCAGGACGGCATCACCGACGACGGGGAGTTCCGCACCCTGGACGAGGCCGGGATCGTCCGCATCGGGCTGGTCGGCGAAGGTCTGGCCGAGGTGGTGGCGGGCAACGTCATCAATTCCGTAACCCGCTTCGAGACCGCGGACGGCCGTGAAGGGCTGATCGGCGACGTGACGCTCTACGCACAGTCCGGCGTGGAAGCGGACCGCGTCGTCATCGCGGCGAACGACGACGTTTCCGAGTTGCCGAGCCTGGAAAACGCCCTGCACGGCCTCGCCACCGCGATGGCACTGTTCGACGCCCAGGGTGAGGCGGCGGTCGTGGAGATGCCGACGATCGTGGACGATGCGCTCTACCCGGTCGACGACGCACTGCCGAAGGCCGCGTAGGTCGGAGACCGAGGGAAGCGGACGCCCGACCGGCCCGCTTCCCTCGGTCCATACGCCGCATCATGCCGACGCCCGGTCTTTCTCACGCACCAGCCCCTGTTCCTTGGCGCGGTCGAGGAGGTTCTTGACCGAGGCCGCCGCCCAGGTGCGCCCGCCGCGCGGCGTGGTCTCCCGCATCGCCTCCAGCTGGGCGCCGATGGCCCGCAGCGACAGCTTGGGGTTCGCGCGGGCGATGCCGGCGACCAGCACCATGAGCCGGTCGTCTCCGCGCACGGAGGGCACCTTGTCGAGCAGAGCCGGGTCGGCCAGCCCCTCGGTGACGAAGGCGCGGACGGCCCGGCGCAACCGCTCGGCGGTCCAGTGCCGGCCCGGCGGCAGCTTGGCGTTCACGGCGCGGGTCACCGCCGCCCACGAGCGGGACGGCCGGAGGCGCCGCACGGTGGGCAGCCACTCCTCCGCCGTGTGGGTCAGCTCCAGCAGGTAGAGCTGGCGCTGCCGGTCGGCGAGGCGCTGCGTGGTCGCTGCGTCGCCCTGCTTCAGCTTGGGATTGCCGCCGACCCGGCCGCGCGCCTTGGCCGCCGCCAGCCCGGCCCGCGTGCGCTCGCGGATCAGCGATCGCTCGTACTCCGCCACGGCGCCGAGCATCTGCAGCACCAGCGTGCCGTGCGGGCTGGCGGTGTCGATCGGGCTGGTCAGGCAGCGGAAGTGGCAGCCGCGGCCACGCAGGTCCTCGATCACCTCCAGCAGGTGGGCCAGCGAGCGGCCGAGCCGGTCGAGCTTCCAGATGACCAGCGTGTCGCCGCGGGCGATGCGGGCGAGCGCCCGCGCCAGCTCCGGCCGCGCCCGGGACGCGCCCGACGCCTTCTCCTCGAAGATCTCGGTGCAGCCGGCGGCGCGCAGCGCGTCCAGCTGGCCGGCGGTGGTCTGCTCGTCGGTCGAGACGCGTGCGTAGCCGATCAGGGCCATAGCCTTTGTCGCCGTAGAGTCGTTGATGCGAAAAGTGGGTGAGGAATTCTGCGGTGGTTAAGCCCTTTCCTCAGAGCAGTTCATGCGAAAAGCAGAGCTATTCTGGTGAAAAGCCGAGAGTGGATCGGGTGAAACGTGCAGAACCATCCACGCGGGGACCAGCCGCTGACGGGTGTGCCGGACGAGATCTGGGAGATCGCCCGAGAGCGTGAACGCGTGATCCGGCGGCTGGTCCTGGAGCCACCCGCCTACGGTGCCCGCAGCGAAGTGATGGCCGCAGCAGCGGCCGAACTGGGGCTCAGTCCCCACCATCTCTATCGGCTGCTCAAAGCCTACGAAGCCGATCCCCGAACCCGGTCACTGGTGCCGAAGACGCCGGGTCCACAGGTTGGCGCCCGCCGGCTCGCTCTACGCGTCGAAACGATCATCGAGGAGGAGATCCAGACCCGCTACATGGATCTGCTCAAGCCGAAGAAATCACTGCTGATGAAGGGCATCCACGCCCGGTGCGCCGCCGAAGGGCTGGGCAGGCCGGCCCGTGAGACCGTCGAAGCCCGCCTGGCGGTCATCAGCAAGCGGGAGCAGACCAAGCGGCGCCACGGCCCCAAGAAGGCGCGCGAGGACTTCAACCCGATCCGCGGATCGCTGGAGGCCGAACGCGCCCTGGAGATCGTCCAGATCGACCACACCCCGACCGACGTGATGGGGGTGGAGCCCGACACGCTGGAGGTCATCGGGCGCCCGTTCATCACCTTGGCGATGGACATCCGAACCCGGATGTACTGCGGCTTCTACCTGACCTTCGATCCGCCCAGCGTGTCCAGTGTGGCGGCCTGCGTCGCCCACGCGGTGATGGACAAGAGCGACTGGCTGTCGGCGCGCGGTCTTCCGGCCAAATGGCCGGTCGCGGGCCTGTGCGAGGTCATCCACGTCGACAACGGCAAGGAGTTCCACTCCAAGGCCTTCACACGGGCCTGCGAGGATTACGGCATCGAGGTGCGGTACCGGCCGCCGGGAACGCCGCACATGGGCGGCCACGTCGAACGGCGCATCGGCCACCTTATGCAGGAGTTGCACCTCTTGCCCGGCACCACCTTCTCCACCATCAAGGAGCGGGGCATCTACGATCCGGCCGGCAACGCCTGCCTCACCATCGCCGAGATCGAATGGCTGGTGGCCAGCATCATCCTGGAGCATCACGCCAGCTTTCACGAAGGCATCGGCACGGCACCGCTCGCCAAATGGACCGCCGACACGGAGGGGCGGACTTTCCGCACGCCGGCCGACCTGCGGACGTTCCACCGTGACTTCCTGCCGTTCGAGGATCGGAAGGTCCAGCAGGACGGCATCCACCTCTTCAACGTCCTCTACTGGCACGAGGCGCTGACGCCCTTCCTTCACAACAACGCGTGGGTGACGGTCCACTACGATCCGGCCAACCTGTCCAAGGTCTTCGTCCGGGGCGTGTCGGGGGAGTACCTGGAGGTGCCATACCGGAACCTGCGCCGTCCGGCCATCTCCAAGTGGGAGCTGAAGGCGGCCACCCGCGCGCTGCGCCGGCAGGGACGAGCCGGCGTCGACGAGGCCATGATCTTCGAGATGGTGCTGGCGCGACGCAAGCTGGTCGACGAGGCCCGCAGCCGCAGCCGGCGGGCGCGGCTGGAGCACGCCCGCGGCGCCCGGCCGGGATCGGGACCGACGCTTCCGGCCCCCGATACCACGCGGACGATCGACGCGGAGTTCCAGGCCGTCGCCGAGGACGCCGACGATGTTCCTATCGACCTGCCCTTCTACGAGACCGAGGAGTGGGATGACTGACTCGTACGAGCACCTCGCCCCTGCGGCGCGCGCGGTCATCGACCGGCCGGCGGCGGAGCGCATCGCGACCATGCGCTCCCGCAAGTTCCTGGAGTACCCGCGCTGCCGTTATGTGCTGGATGTCATGACGGAACAGCTCGAGCGACCGAGAGGCTCGATCAAGCTCAACCTGCTGGTCTGGGGCGAGTCCGGACAGGGCAAGACGATCATCGTCCGCAAGTACCTGCGGGACCATCCTCCCATGTCCGAGCGCACGGCGGGCGTACGGCGGACACCGGTCATCGGCATCGAGATGCCGCCGCTGTGCGACATCAAATGGTTCTACACGGACCTGTTGCGGGCCATCGATGCCCCGCCCCGGACCGGCCGATCGGACCTGCCGCTCATGGCGGAGCGGATCATTCATCTCTACCGCCTGATGGACGTCCGACAGATCGTCATCGACGAATCCCACAACATGCTGATGGGGACGATCCGTCAGCAGCGGACCATGCTGGCGGTCATCCGCCATCTGTCCAACACGTTGGAAATCCCTCTCGTGCTGTTCGGCACCCAGGACGCCCGCGAGGCTTTGCTGCACGACCGCCAGCTCGCCCGCCGGTTCCGGTTCATCGACCTGCCGACCTGGGCGCCGGGCGAGGAATTCGACGCGCTGGTCGGCGGGGTGTTGCGCTCCCTGCCGCTGCGCCGGCCCTCGGTCCTGACGGCGCGGGCGGTCAAGGCGTTGGCGGCGCACAGCCAGGGGGTGACCGCCAGCGTGTTCGAGACGCTGGTCGACCTCGGCGTGCGCGCGATCCAGTCGGAGGAGGAACGGATCACCGCCACCGCCGTGATCGGGCACACAACGCTTCCTGCCATCGCATGACCGCTCCCTCCAGCGGTCCCTTCACGGCCGTCCGCCCCTGGCCGGTCGTTCCGCCGCTCCGACCCGGCGAGTGCCTGTCGAGTTGGCTGGCCCGGATTGGCCGGGAGTATGGTCTTGCCGGCGAGCAGCTGCTCGGGAGCGACGGTCCCGCGGCGACGGAGACCGGCGTGGCTCTCGACGAGGCCCCGCCAGACGAACTGGTCGCGTGGCTGGCGCGCAAGACCGGGCAAGCGCCGCGCCGCATCCGGGCGATGACCCTGTCGGGCCATGTGCCGTTCCTGCTCGACGGCGTAACGCCGCCCGCCGCGTGCTTGGTCGCCTACGTCGCCGGCACGCGGTTGATCACCAGGCCCGACGAACCGATCGTCAGAACGAAGACGCTGCCATGGATCGACCGGACCTGGACGGGCCAATGGGCGTGCCGTGCCTGTCTGGAGGCGGATGAGGCGCCGTACCGGCGTCTGTCCTGGCACCTGCCATGGACGCTGACCTGCCCCGTCCACGGGATCTTCCTGACGCGCGCCCTGGTGCTTCCGGGCCGCACCTGGAGCGTCATCGAGGAGCGGCCGTTCGGGCGCGTGACCCCGGAGGCCGATTTGCTGCGGCTGGATCGCACCACGCATCAGGCGGTCACGCGCGGCATCGTCGAGACGCCGGCCGGCCGGATTGCCGGCGGGACATGGGTTCGGCTGCTGCGGGCTGTGATCGAGGAACTGGCCTCCGTCGTGCCCGATGGCTCGCCGCGTGGTGCGGGGATCGCCGAGCTGTGGGCCGATGTGGGCATGACCCCGCCCACGGCCAGGGAGCGGGCCTGCCCCTACGAAGCGTTGCCACCCCGGTTCAAGCTCCGCCGCATGCGGGCTGCGGCGCTTGTGCTGGAACGGGCCCGATCGGTTCTGACCGGCTGGATGGACGGGAACGCGCTGCCCTGGCTCGACCCCGAAGCCGATGCTGTGCGCCGCGGTCTCACCACGCAAGGAGCCGGATCGGTGTGGCCGGCGTGACCGCGCTACGGCACCGCGGGGCTGTCCTCCTGGTCGAGCAAGCCCTGTTCGCGGGCGCGGTCGAGCAGCGCCTTGACGCTCGACGGCGCCCAGGTCCGCGCCCCGGTCTTGGTGAGAACGCCTTGGCGTTCCAACTGTCGGCCGATGCGGGTGAGGGTCGGCTTCTCGCCGGCGGCGGCGTTGTGGATGGTCGCGACCAGCTCCACCAAGCGCTTGTCCTGGGCGATTGCCTTTTTGGCGCGGCGTGGTGCGGCCTTGAGCAGATCGGGTTCGGCCAAGCCGTCGGCGACCAGGCGGCGGACGGCGCGGATCAGCGCGTCGCGCGTCCAGGGCGCCGGGTTGTCGCCGGGGCGCTTCTTCACGGCGGTGTTGAGAACGTCGACGACGCGGTCCCAGGGCTGGGCCGGCCGCAGGCGGCGCACGACGGGAAGGAACTCGCCGGCGCCAGCGGCCACCCGCTCGCTCCGGCGGTCGTCCCGCGCCCGGGCGACCCGCCGGCGGATGAGCGGGTCTTTGGCGACCAGGCCGGGGTTGCCCGGCTGCTTGCCAACCGCCTTGGCCGCCCGCACGCCGGCCTTGGTGCGCTCGCGGATCAGGGAGCGTTCGAACTCAGCGACCGCGCCGAGGATCTGCAGGGTGAACTTGCCTTGCGGGCTGCCGGTGTCGATGGGATCGCCGAGCGACTTGAAGGCCACCCCCTTGCGCTCCAGCGTGTCGATGACCGCCAGCAGGTGAGCGAGCGAGCGGGCCAGGCGGTCGATGCGCACGACGACCAGCGTGTCGCCCTTCTTCACCCGGGTCAGCACGGCCTTGAGCTGCGGGCGCTCACGGTCGGCGCCCGAGGCGTTCTCGCGAAAAATCTCGGTGCAGCCGAATTTCCTCAGATCGAGGATCTGCGCCTCGGTCGACTGGTCCTCGGTGGAAACGCGCGCGTAGCCGATGAGCGCCATGGGGCCTGCCTTTTCCTGTCCATGCGGCGCATCCGGCCCAGAGTTCGGTCATCAAGCCGGACCACCGCGCAAGCCCTACCGCCACCTCCCTTCGTTTTCAAGCTCTGCGCAGGGGATCAACCGGGCGGTTGAAAACCAGCGGAAAAAATTTGGCCGCCCACACCCCCGTCCAGGAACGACCGGAAGGCAGCCCATGGCGAGGGGCAGCAGGCGGGTGATGGCGCCGTCGAAGCACCGGAAACTGGGGTTCGCTTAGTTGTCGCGGAGAGAGAGCCGGCATTGATGAAACAGGTCGGACCCAAGAGAGGCCAAGGCGCTCTGACTTGTCGCCTGATCAACCCGCAGCTTTTCGCATCATTAGCCCAGCAAAACAGGACTGGTGATGACAAGAGGCGGCTCAAACGCCGTTTTTCACCTGATTAACCCAGCAACGACAGCCTTCTCCCAAGCCGGAAAAAAAGCCTCCGGACACCCCATTTGTAAAGTCTGGGAGAATGAGAGTAAACGACCGTTTTGGAGCGCGCCAATTCCTTTACAGCGACCGTACGGTCGGCCGTCCCGTGATCGGGAGCGTCCCAAAGGAGATCTGCGACGTGGATCAGGGCGCCGGACCGCGGACCGCAAAACCGGGCTACGGACATGTGCGGAATGGCCCGGCGATCTGGCTGGGATCGAGCGCCCTGACGCGCTTGGAGCGGCCGATCTAAGCAGCGGCGGTCCAGCTCTAAATCGATTCACTCTCTTCTAAACGGATCTGGTCTGCAAAGCGGCGGCCGGGACGGGGCGGAAGCCGCGGAAAGCCGGCTTCTAAACGGATCCCCCCGATAACGACACTAATAAACGGGCGATAGCTGCGCTTATCGGTGGTTTATCAAAGCCAGCCGCCCCGCGGACTCCGGCAAAGAGAAGCCAAATGCCTCCTAGCTTCGCTCTTGTCTTCCAACCTACTGGTTTTTATCGTCCCTGAGCGCTCCTCATCGAGCAACGCTGTCCTCCCACCCGCCCGGATCACCGATGCCGCGTCTCCTCCCCCGCCCCGCTACCGCCGCCCGCTGGGACCCGCCGCGCCGCCCCTCCGGAGGGCGACGGTGAGCCGGTGGCGCCCCGACAACGACGCCCTGCCGCCCCGCCGCGCCTGGGACGATGACGACGCCGAGGAGGACATGGACTGGCGGCCGCCGGTCGACGAGGAGCCGGCGCCCGCGCCGCTGAGCGGAGCAACGCCGCCGCTGGTCGCCGCGGTCGCCGCCGCCACGGCGGCGCTGGTCCGCCTCGACGAGCGCCTCGCCCGCTCGCCGCCCGCGCTGCGCGCCGGCTGGCAAGCCCGGATGGTGCTCGAGGACGCCGCCGCCGCCGTCCGCCTCGATCACGGGCCGGCGGTCAATCCCCGCGTCCTGCGCGACCACGACCTCGGAATCGCCACTGGGCCGTCCAACCCCGACGTCGCCCGAGCCGCCCTGGTGCTCGCCCTGCTGCGCCACCTGCTGCGCCGGTCGCCGCGCCACCTCTTCCGCCCGGCCCGGCTGCTCGCCGGCGCCGGCCACCGCCGTCCGGCCGCGGCCACCCGGACGCCCGGTCCCGGCCGGTTGCCCGCCTGGACCGGCCTCTTCGTCCCCGACCGCGCGGCGATCCACGACGCCCTGGTCGAGGCGCTCGACCCGGCGTGGCTCAGGGAGCTGGAGGGCCAGCCGCCGCTGCTCGCCGCCGCCCGCTTCGTCGGGCACTGGCACCGCTGCGGCGCCGCCGCCCTGCTCGGCGGCACGCCCGGCCGCCAGCTCGCCGCGGCCTGGCTGGTCCGCACCGGCCTGCTGGAGGCGCCGCTGCCGCTGATGAACGTCGGTTGGCTCGGCGCCCGCGCCGCCTACACCCCGGACGACCCGGCGCTCTGGCCGTGTCTCTTCGCCGAGGCGGCGGCGCGGGCGGCGGAGCGCGGCCTGCAACTCCACCGCAACCTGGACTCTTGGCGCGGCCGCCTGCAGGAGGCCGCGGGAGAAGGCCGCCGGGCCTCGGCGCTGCCGCGCGCGGTCGAGGTGCTGGTGGCGCGGCCGGGGGTGTCCGCCACCGCCCTCGCCGCCGCGCTCGGCGTCACCCCGCGCGCCGCCCAGACGCTGCTCGACGGCCTGCGCCGCCGCGGGCTGGTGGCCGACCTCACCGGGCGTCAAGCCTTCCGCGTCTGGACGGCGCCGGAAAGCCTGTGACCACGCCCGTCACCCCGGATGGGCATGGATCGCAAGGGGGACCGCGCAAGACCGCCCTTCGAAGCCTCGGCTTTCGGCCTCGACCTCAGCGGCGCCGCGTTCCGTTTCCAAATCGGCCGTTTGGCGAAGATATCCGGGCCGCAGAGGACAGCGAAAACAATGGCCTCCGCTTCCGTCGGGAACTCGATCTAGAGGTAGGAAAAATTCTTAAGTGGGCGCGACAGTCGACGATTCCGTGACAACCGGATGGACGGGCAGCAAGGCGCACCGCCGTGACGATACGCCCCGCTCCCGGTGCGCAGTCACACGCGCGATTCCTCGCGCCCGCCCCTCCTCAGAAGGGGCAGGTCCTCGCCTTGCCGGGGATGATCAAAGCGCCTTCAGCTTTTTCCAGGCGAACAGCACCATCCGCAGCAGCAGCCAACCGTGGGTGAAGCGGCTGATCTGCGTCTCGCCATAGCTGCGGTCGGCGTAGCGGATCGGCACCTCGACGATCTCCAGATTGAGCTTCGACGCGCCGAAAATCAGGTCAAAATCGCCGAACGGATCGAAGTCGCCGAAGTAATGGCGATTGGCGACGATCTGGTCGTAGTCGCGCCGCCAGAGCACCTTCGTGCCGCACAGCGTGTCGGTGAAGCGCGTGTTCAGCAGGAAAGAGAAGATGCGGGCGAAGGCGCGGTTGGCGATCCAGTTCAGGAAGCGCATGGCCTCGTCGGCCATCGGATAGACCAGCCGGGTGCCGTTGATGAACTCCCCCTGCCCGGACGCGATGGCGCGGTAGAATTTCGGCAGGCTTTCCGGCGGCACGGTCAGATCGGCGTCGAGGATCATCAGAATGTCGCCCCGCGCCGCGGCGAAGCCGGCCCTCACCGCGTCGCCCTTGCCCTTGCCCGGCTGCTTCATGACCTTGATGTCCCAGTCCGGATAGGCGGCCTGGACGCGCAGGCATTCCTCGTAGGTATTGTCCTGGCTGTTGCCCTCGACGTAGATCACCTCCACATCCGGGCAGAAGCGCGGCATGCGACGGATGGCGTTCTCTATGTTGCCGCGCTCGTTCCGGCAGGGGATCAGCACGGTGCAGGACGGCTGCCGTTCCTGTGCCCTGGCAATCGGGCGTCCCACGACATAATTGCGCAGGCAGAGTTTTCGGACCCCCGGCAACGGGGCGATGCTGCGATTGATGAGCGTGCCGAGACCGAGCAGCCGGCGCGGCACGAGTTGCCGCCATTCCCGCTTCACCGGCTGCCAGCCGGCGAGGGTCAGCAGGCCGGCGATGTCGGCGCTCGACAGCCAATTCATCTGCCCCTGTGGCATCTTCAGGCCGAACCGCTCGGCGGCGGCCAGGACTGGCTCCCACAGGCGGGAATGGTAGCTGACGATGATGCGCGTCTGCGGCGTGGCGAAGCGATGGAGTTGGCGCAGCGTCTCCTCGATGTCGTCGAGAAAGCCGACGGTGTCGGACAGCAGGATGACGTCGAAGCGCCCTTCGATCTCCGCCAGGACGGCGGGGTCCTCCGCGTTGCCGGTGTGGAATTCCAGCCCCGGATGGCGCTGCCGTGCCCGTTCGATCATCGCCGGGCTGAGGTCGATGCCCACCCCGCGCGACGGCTCCAGGAAGGCCAGCGTGTCGCCCGTGCCGCAACCGATCTCCAGAATCGACGCGTTTTCCGGAATGAGGAAACGCAGATAGGCGCGGTCGGCCTCATGAAAGGCCCTGTTGCGCTCGACCCAGCGGTCGCGCTCGGGAGCAAGGCTGTCGAACAGCATCCGCACGCTCTCCTGACGGGGCGACAGGGAAGCTGCGTCACCGGTTCGGGTGGGAGCACCGGCTGCAGTGTCCTCGAAACTCTCAACAGTCATGAATAGGGTCCGTGACAACGTGTTCGGAAGCAACCGGGCCTCCGCCGAACAGGGCAAGCCAAGCGCGGCAGCCGGCAAAGGCCGGTGGTCCGGACGACAGTCCAACGGGCGGGCGCCACAGTGATACCGATCCCGGCAAAATGCAACCGGGGTGTGGAGGCGCTTCCCAGAGGACACAAACGGGGAATTCGTCACCCGGCGGCAGCGCGGACCTCCTGGAAAGTGGCGCGCTGCGACGAGCCGCGGTCATGAGGTCCTCGCCCTTGAACCGGAGCATTGGCCAGAGATCATCGCCGCCGGAAAAGGTGGTCTCCGGACGGTGAGAATTMTCACCGCTATGCCCATAAAGGGATAACGGTGAGAATTCTCACCACCGCATGTCACTCTGGATCGTCGTCCAGAATGGCGTCGATGGTGCTGCGCAACGCGCGCAGAACCTCGCGGTCCACACCGTCCAGCCGCTTCGGCTTTTCCTGAAACGCCTGCAAAGCGTCCCGTGTCCGCAGGATGTTGCGGGACACGCGCAGGCTGAAGGCGCTCAGCACGACCTCGGGCTCGTCCTCCCGACGGACCGGCCGTTGCATCGGTGCGCCGGCATCCCCGGCTTGGGGGGGGACGGCGGGCAGGGGGTCGCTGACCAGCGTGTCCCACAGGCGAAGCTGCGCCTCCGGATCGTCGAGGGCGGCGACCTGGTACAGCTTGTAGCGCGCGAGCTTCCTGGGAGCGGTTTCATACCGCTCGCGCACCGCGGCGGACACCTTCGTCAGGGCGATGGTCCGGGTGATCTCGGCCCGGTCACGCCCCATGATCTGGCCGAGATCGGCGTGGGAATAACCGTGCTTCTCCACCAGGGCCACGAAGGCATCCGCCTCTTCGAACGGCGTCAGGTCGGCGCGCAGCACGTTTTCCACCACCGCCACCTCGGCGGTGTCGATGCCGTCCGGCACCAGGATGCAGGGCACCGTCTGTTGGCCGAGCGCGCGGACCGCACGCAGGCGCCGCTCTCCGAAGACGAGCTGGAAACGGCTCGGCCCCAGCTCCCGCACACCGATCGGCTGCTGCAGGCCGTGTTTGCGGATGGAGTCGGTCAGCGCGGCGAGGTCCGCCTCGTCGAAGCGGCGGCGCGGCTGGTTGGGGTTGGCCTCGATCCACTCCACATCCGGGTAGACGAGCTTCACGCCCTGCTCCGGCTCCGCGAAGACGGCGAGCGCGCCGCGGCTCATAGCGTTCAGCCGGGCGAGGTTCCCGGTCCCAAGTTTACGCGACATGGGCCACCTCCACACGCTTGTGCCGTTCCGCGGCGATGGCGTCGGCGAGCGCCCGGTAGGAGGACGCTCCCGGCGCGTCGGGCACCGCCTCCAGAGCGGCGCGGCCGGCAAGGGCGGCGTCACCGTAAATGGTCGCCCGCGGCACCGGCGGGAAGATGCGCAGCGTGCCGCCCAGCGCGCTGTGAAGCTGCTCCAGAGTCACCTGATGCTGGTTCAGCCGGGCGTTGTGCATGGTCGGCAGGATGCCCAGGACGGCGAGGCTGGGGTGGCAGCGCCGCTTCAGCTTGTTGATCGTCTTCAGCAGATGGTTCACGCCAATGGAAGACAGATACTCGGTCTGGCAGGGGATAACGATGACGTCCGACGCCACCAGACCGTTGGCCGTGCATTGACCCAGGTTCGGTGGACAGTCGATGAAGATGAAGTCGTAGGCGGCCCTCGCGTCCTGCAGCCGCTCCCGCAGGGCCATGGGACCGCTGGGATCGGCGGTCAGTTCCACCTCGACCGACGCCAATTCGATGCTCGACGGGGCGATCTCCAACCCGATGTCGCCGACCGGGACCACGATGTCCTCGACCGCGACCTCCTCGCGCAGCACATGGGCGAGCGACTTGCGCCGGCCCTCCTCGTACTCGATCAGGTCGATGCCGAGATGCGCCGTGGCGTTGGCCTGCGGATCGGCGTCGATGATGAGCACGCGGTAGCCCTCGCGCGCCAGGATGCTGGCGGTGTTGACCGTGCAGGTGGTCTTGCCGACCCCGCCCTTCTGGTTGGCGAGGCAGACGACCAGCGCCGGGCCGTGCTTGCCGTCCACCACCGTCGTCTCCTTCAGCAGGAAACGGACCACCGCGTCGGGGATCTTCTCGCTGTTGCTTTCCCAGCGGGAGATCTTGGACCGGTCGTAGCGCCGCTCCAGCCGCTCGTTCAGCCAGGCCGCGAAATCCGGCTGTGAAAGTTTGCGCTCCTCGCGCAGGAGCCTCATGTCTTCGCCACGCACGTCAACCTCCACAGCGAATGCGCTTGCCGTGTTCAACCGATACGACGGAGCCCCGAATCGGTCAAGGTTGACAGTCATCCCTGTTGCATCAACAGCCGGCATCAACAGAAAAAGGCCGGCCCGGAGGGGGCTCCGGGCCGGCGCTTTTCGGCGCTGTCTCAGACCACAGCGTCTCGGATCACAGGTTGATGAAGGCCACGTAGCTCTGGCCGTCCACCGAACCGGTGGTCATGCTCATCGCACCCACGGCCTTGCCGGTGAAGGTCATGCTGGCGTCGACGGTGCCGTTGCCGTCGATGTCGCAATGGACCGTGGCGCCCTTGTAGCCTTCGGCGCCGCCCATCTCCTCCCAGGACAGCTTGGAGACGCCCTCCTGGTACCCCCACAGGGTGGACCACTCGCCCTGCTCCAGATCGGTGACGGTGGACCAGGTCGTCGTCGCCCCACGGGCATCGACGAAGAAGGTGTCCTTGCCCGATCCGCCGATCAGCCAGTTGGAGCCCGCGCCGCCGTCCAGAACGTCGTCGCCCGCCCCGCCCCAGGCCGCGTCGTCGCCGCCCAGCAGATTGAGGAAGTCGTTGGCGTCGGAGCCGCCCAGCACCTCGCCGCGGTCGTCACCCAGGAAGCTCCACTGCAGGCCGGAGACCGGACCGTCGTAGGCGTAGGCCTTTACGTCCTCCGTCACGCCGTCCACCGTGCGCTGCATCGGCGTGAAGGGACGGTTGTCCACCGGCGGCTCGGTGGTCGGCGGGGTACCGGTCGGCGGCTCCGTCGTCGGGGGAGTCGTCGTCGGAGGTTCGGTGGTCGGCGGCTCCGTCGTCGGAGGAGTCGTGGTGGGGGGTTCCGTGGTCGGCGGCGTGGTGGGCGCATCCACCAGCGTGACGGTGCTTCCGCTGATCTGGAACTGCCCGGCGGTGAAGCTGCCGGCGAAGCGCAGGGTGACGTCGGCGCCCGCCGTGGCGTCGATGCCGATGTGCAGAAGGGTGACGCCGTCCACCGTCGCCGCCTGGACCTGCCCGGTGGTCAGCTGGCTGCCGTTTCCGGCGGTCGCCGTCCCGGTCATCGCCGTGCCGGTGATGGTGAAGGCGTCGCCCACCATGGCCCCGGTGATGCCACTGGTGAATCCGTTGGCCTGGGCGTTGGTCATCGTCACCGTGTGACGGGCGCTGCCGACCAGATCGAGATTTTCCACGCTGGTAAGGGTCATGCCGGAGAGGTCGATCTGCGGCGTCGCCGTGGTGATCTTGCCTTCCGGATCGGTCACATCGTCGGAGCTGATGCGCAGCGTGTCGGTGCCGTCGCCGCCGTCGTAGGAAACCGTGCCGGCATCGCCCTGGGCGGCGATGATGAAGGTGTCGTTGCCGGCGCCGCCCTGGATGACGTCGGCTTCGTCCATGGTGCCGTGTTCGCCGCTGTAGAACACGTCGTCACCATCGCCGCCGACCATCGTGTCGGCGTCCCAGTCGCCGACCAGCGTGTCGTTGCCGGCCCCGCCCATCAGACTGTCCTTGCCGCCGCCGCCGACCAGCAGGTCGTCGCCGTCGTCGCCGTAGAGCATGTCGTCGTCGGCGCGCCCGAAGATCTGGTCGTTGCCGGCCCCGCCATGGACGGTGTCGTTGCCGTTGCCGCTCTCCAGCGTGTCGTTGCCGGCCCCGCCGGTCACCGAGTCGGCGCCGTCATGAGCCCAGAACCACACGGGGTCGTTGCCGGCCACCATGGTGTCGTCGAAGTTGCTGCCGACCCAGCGCTCGATGTCGATGAAGCTGTCGCCCGCGGCGTCGCCCGTGCTGTTGCCTGGGGTCAGCAGGTCGAGCACGATGCCCGTGGTGGCGGTCTCGTAGGACGCCTCGTCGAAGCCGCCCCCGCCATTCAGCACGTCGGCGCCGGCCCCGCTGATCAGCGTGTCGTTGCCGCCGCCGCCGATCAGCGTATCGTTGCCGGCGCCACCCTCGATGACGTCGGGCTCGTCGTCGCTGGTCAGCAGGTCGGGACCCGTCGTCGGGGCGCCGGTCACGGCCAGCACATGGCCCCAGCCCTCGACCCCGGCGAAGGGGGAGGGGGTGACGACGGGCGCGGTGCTCTGGTCGAGCGTCCAGGAGGCGCCCAGCGCGTCCGGGCCGACCAGCCCCGAGGAGGAGGCGACCGTGGCACCCGTGGCAGCGGCCAGCCGGTCGAGGAGCAGACGGCCCTCGGCTCCCGCGCCGGCATGGCAGGCGTGGATGTGAACCTCGGTGCCGCGCGCATCCGGCCAGGAGCGGTCGAGCAGCGACCATGCGTCCAGCGGCTGGGCGCCGATCAGGACCCGTCCCGGCTCGCCATGGGCGACCACATGCAGGACGGACGGACGCGCGGCGAGCACCGTGGCCAGCACGGCATGACCATCGTCGGCGGCGGAGACGAGGATGACCTGGACGTCGGGACGGCGGCGGCTGAGCAGCCCGTCGAGATCCTCAAGTCCAGCGTCCGCGATGATGACTTCGTTCAAGGGAAACTCTCCGTGCATTCTGTGGTGATCGCTGGGGCGCCCGGTCGCATCGTTCACGGATACGGGGTAGCGCGACACCCATTCACATGCGCCTTCGGAGATGCATCCTGCAATTGCCCAAGAAGAAATAACACGTCGTCATCATGGCAACTTAATTGGTGCGTTATCTTATTTGATGATCAGAAAATCATCATTCATATGATCATGAGATGTCTTATGAGATCCAGATAGGCGACATGCCCATCAAGAGAGGTTGAGGGCAAGACGGCGACCCCGCCGAACAATTTCGAGGGGCGATATGCCAGAACGGGCTACCCCACCCAACGGACCATCCGCGCCCCATCCAGAAAAAAGCCGGCCCGGAGCGGTCTCCGGGCCGGCGCTTTTCGGACCATCTTACACCGTTGGCGGATGATGGCTTTCATCATCCGCCAACGGTCGAACCCGACAGATCAATGCGATAGCATCGATTGAAAAGGTGAGACGGCTGGCGCTTGAAGGCTTCGTCCGTCTCAGGTCACAGGTTGATGAAGGCGATGTAGTCCTGGCCGTTCACCGAGCCGGTGGTCATGCTCATCGCGCCCACGGCCTTGCCGGTGAAGGTCATGCTGGCGTCGATGGTGCCGTTGCCGTCGATGTCGCAGCGGACCGTGGCGCCCTTGTAGCCTTCGGCGCCGCCCATCTCCTCCCAGGACAGCTTGGAGACGCCCTCCTGATACCCCCACAGGGTGGACCACTCGCCCTGCTCCAGATCGGTGACGGTGGACCAGGTCGTCGCCCCCCCACGGGCATCGACGAAGAAGGTGTCCTTGCCCGAGCCGCCGATCAGCCAGTTGGAGCCCGCGCCGCCGTCCAGCACGTCGTCGCCGCTCCCGCCCGCCGCCGCGTCGTCGCCGCCCAACAGGTTGAGGAAGTCGTTGCCGTCGGACCCGCCCAGCACCTCGCCGCGGTCGTCGCCCAGGAAGCTCCACTGCAGGCCGGAGACCGGACCGTCATAGGCGTAGGCCTTCACGTCCTCCGTCACGCCGTTCACCGTGCGCTGCATCGGCGTGAAGGGACGGTTGTCCACCGGCGGCTCGGTGGTCGGCGGGGTACCGGTCGGCGGCTCCGTCGTCGGGGGAGTCGTGGTCGGGGGTTCCGTGGTCGGCGTCGAGGGCGTCCCGCTCAGGGTGATTCCGCTGCCGCTGACCTGGAACTGGTCCGCCGTGAAGCCCCCGGCGAAACGCAGGGTGACGTCGGCGCCCGCCGTGGCGTCGGTGCCGATGTGCAGCAGGGTGACACCGTTCACCGTCTCCGCCTGGACCTGCCCGGCGGTGAGCTGGCCGCCGTTGCCGGCGGTGACCGCGCCGCCCATCGCCGTACCGGTGATGGTGAAGACGTCGCCGCCGGTGGCGCCGGCGATGCTGGCGAAGCCGTTGGCCTGGGCGACGGTCATCGTCACCGCGTGGCGGACGCTGCCGACCAGTTCCAGCCTCTCCATGCTGGTCAAGGTCATGCCGGAGATGTCGATCTGCGGCGTCGCCGTGGTGATCTTGTTCTCCGGATCGGCGACGTTGTCGGAGCTGATGCGCAGCGTGTCGGTGCCGTCGCCGCCGTCGTAGGTCACCGTCCCGGCGTCGCTCTGCGCCGCGATGATGAAGGTGTCGTTGCCGGCACCGCCCTGGATGATGTCGGCCTCGGGCAGGGGGTCGTGCGCGCCGCTGTAGAACACGTCGTCGCCGTCGCCGCCGATCATCGTGTCGACGCCCCAGTCACCGATCAGCGTGTCGTTGCCGGTGCCGCCATCGAGCATGTCGTTGCCGCCGCCGCCGGCCAGCAGGTCGTTGCCGGCCTCGCCGTACAGCATGTCGTCGTCGGCCCGCCCGAAGGCCCGGTCGTCGCCGCCGCCGCCGTAGATCGTGTCGTTGCCGATGCCGCTTTCCATCGTGTCGTTGCCGGCGCCGCCGATCTCGACGTCGTTGCCGCCGTGGCCCCAGAACCAGACGCCGTCGTCGTTACCGACCAGACGGTCGTCGAACTCGCTGCCGATCCAGCGCTCGATGTTGGTGAAGCTGTCGCCCGCGGCGTCGCCCGTGCTGTTCGCCGGGTTGCGCAGATCCAGAACGATGCCCGCGGTCGAGTTCGCGTAGGTCACCTCGTCGAAGCCGTCGCCGCCGTCGAACACATCGGCGCCGGCGCCGCCCTCCATGGTGTCGTGGCCGATGCCGCCGATCAGCGTGTCGTTGCCGGCACCACCGTTCATCAGGTCGTTGCCCTGGCCACCGTCCATGCTGTCGTCGCCGTCACCGCCGTTGATGGTGTCGGTGTCCCCTTCACCGAACAGGGTGTCGTTGCCGGCGCCGCCGTCGAGCATGTCGTTGCCCCAGCCGCCGTAGATCAGGTCGTTGCCGTCCTCGCCATAGAGAACGTCGTTGTCGGCGCGGCTGTAGATCTGGTCGTCGCCGGCGCCGCCATAGACGGTGTCGTTGCCGTCGCCGCTCTCCATCGTGTCGTTGCCGGCGCCGCCGATCTCCACATCGTCGCCCGCGTGCCCCCAGAACCACACGGGGTCGTTTCCGGCCCTCATGGTGTCGGCAAAGTTGGAGCCGATCCAGCGCTCGATGCCGGTGAAGCTGTCGCCCGCGGCGTCGCCCGTGCTGTTCGCCGGGTTGCCGATGTCGATGACCATGCCGGTGGTGGCGTTCTCGTAGGTGACGACGTCGAAGCCGTCGCCGCCGTCGAACACGTCGGCACCGGCGCCGCCGTCCATGGTGTCGTGGCCGACCCCGCCGATCAGCGTGTCGTTGCCACCGTTGCCGAACAGGATGTCGTTTCCGGCCCCGCCGTTGATGTTGTCCGCCGCGTCATCGCTGGTCAGCGTGTCGTTGCCGTCGGTCGGGGTGCCGGTAACGGCCAGCTCGTGGGCCCAGCCGCGCGCTCCAACGCCCTCGACCCCGGCGAAGGGGGAGGGGGTGAACACGGGCGCGGTGCGCACGTCGAGCTTCCAGGAGGCTCCCCGCTCCGCCGGGCCGACCGGCCCCGAGGAGGCGGCGACCACCGCACCCGTGGCGGCGGCCAAGCGGTCGAGGAGCAGGCGGCCCGCCTCGCCCGCACCGGCATGGCAGGCGTGGATGTGGATCTCGGTGCCGCGCGCGTCCGGCCAGGAGCGGTCGAGCAGCGACCGTGCGTCCAGCGGCTGGGCGCCGATCAGGACCCGTCCCGGTTCGCCATGGGCGACCAGATGCAGGACGGACGGGCGGGCGGCGAGAGTCGCGGCCAGCACGGCGTGGCCATCGTCAGCGGCGGAGACGAGCGTGACCTGAACGCCGGGGCGGCGGTGGCTGAGCAGTCCGTCGAGATCCTCAAGGCCAGCGTCCGCGATGATGACTTCGGTCAAGGGAGACTCTCCGTGGATTTTGTTGTGATCGTTGGGATGCCAGATCGCCTCCTTCGCGGACATTGGGAAGGCGGCGACATCCTATGACATGAATTTTGATGGTATATTCCTGCAATCCTCTAAGAAGAAACAATCCAAGCTCCTCCGTATTACCATGATCTGCCAAAAGACAAGCCCGTCTGAAGTGAGTTTATCAGTCGAATATTTTTGGTTTTATTGGAGACACCCGGATAATCCGGCGCTTCCGGAAGAGGGGCGGGAGGGGCTAGCCCCCTTCCTACTCCGCATTTTCGAAGGGAGGGGAAGGGCGGATGGCCGTCACACGGATGCACCCGCTCCCCTTTCGCGGTACGCCCAGCCCCCTTCGGCGCCCCGGTCGTCGCACCGCCTTCCGGCAGAGGCGGCGGCCCAGGACGGGTGAACTCCCACACCGGTTTCCCGGTCTCCACGGGGAACGGCGCGGCGCGACCTTGTACGGCCTTGTGCGGCGGGGCCGGTCTGGCGTTTCTATGCCATGCCGGGGGATTGGGCCTGAGGATCGGGCCTCGTGGATCAGGCTGGCGGATCGGAGAGGAACGCGATGGAGCGGGTGGACTGCGTGGTGGTGGGGGCGGGGGTGGTCGGGCTGGCGGCCGCCCGGCGGCTGGCCCGCGCCGGCCGGGAGGTGGTGATTCTGGAAGCGGCCGACGCCATCGGCACGGGCACCAGCTCACGCAATTCGGAAGTCATCCACGCCGGCATCTATTATCCCACGGGAAGCGTCCGGGCGCGGCTGTGCGTGGCCGGACGCGACGCGCTGTACGCCTATTGCGCGGCGCATGGAGTCGAACACAAGCGCATCGGCAAGCTCATCGTCGCCACCGAGGAGGCCCAGTTGCCCAGGCTGGCGGCCATCCAGGCGCAGGCCGCAGCCAACGGGGTGGACGACCTGCGCTGGATCTCCGCCACCGAGGCGGCGGCGCTGGAACCCAACCTGCGCTGCGTCGGCGCCCTGCTGTCGCCCTCCACCGGCATCATCGACAGCCATGGCCTGATGCTGGCGCTTCGGGGCGATGCGGAAGAGGCCGGCGCCATGCTCGCCCTGCTGAGCCCGCTGGAGCGCGCCCACCGCGCCGCCGACGGCTTCGAGTTGGAGGTCGGCGGGGCGGAGCCGATGCGCATCGCCTGCACCACCCTGGTCAACGCCGCCGGGCTGGGCGCCTGGGCCGTGGTGCGGAACCTGGGCGGTTTCCCCGCGAATCGGATTCCCCCGCGCGTGCTGGCCAAGGGCAACTACTACGCTCTGGCCCAGGGGCGTTCCCCTTTTTCACGTCTGGTCTATCCGGTTCCGGTGGAGGGGGGCTTGGGCGTCCATCTGACGCTCGATCTTGCCGGACAGGCCCGCTTCGGCCCCGACGTGGAATGGCTGAGCCCGGAGGATTACGACCGTATCGACTATGCGGTCGATCCCCGGCGCGCCGACGGCTTCTACGGCGAGGTCCGGCGCTACTGGCCGGGCCTGCCTGACGGCGCCCTCGTCCCGGCCTATTCCGGCGTCCGCCCGAAGCTGAGCGGCCCCGGCCAGCCGCAGGCCGATTTCCTGATCCAGGGGCCGGAGGCGCACGGCGTCCCCGGCCTCGTCACCCTGTTCGGCATCGAATCGCCGGGCCTGACCTCCTGCCTCGCCATCGCCGACGAGGTGGCGGCGCGTCTGGCCTGAACCCGCCGCCGACCCGCGTCTGCCCCCGTCAGGACAGGTGCGGGATCAGGTCGGCGGGACGGGCGATCGTCAGGGTCGCCGCCGTTCCGGCAGGACCCTGGCCGCCCTCCGCCAGCAGGACACGCCGCCCCACGCCGGCCGCCAACGCCGCTTCCATGTCGGTCGGTTGATCGCCCAAGAACACCGAAGCGGGCAGGGCGAGGCCGAAGCGGCGGGCCGCCTCCAGGATCATGCCGGGGTTCGGCTTGCGCCAGAAGCTGTCGCGGGCGTAGCGTTCCACCACGCCATCGCGGTGATAGGGGCAATGGAAGACCCCGGCGATCTCCACGCCGTGGCTTTGGAAGACATCCCGCATCCAGTCGCTCAGCACCAAGAAGTCCGCTTCGGTATAGCGGCCGCGGGCGATGCCAGCCTGATTGGTGATCACGACGATGCGAAATCCCCAGTCCACCGCGTGGCGGGCCAGAGAAAAGATGCCGCCCACAAACTCAAACCGGTCGCGATGGCCGACATAGCCATGATCGATGTTCACCACGCCATCACGGTCGAGCAGCAAAGCACGGCAAGTCATGCTCGTATCCTCCCCACCTCAGGGCACGGACTTTTTACGTGACCATGAAGTCGTAATAGTGAGGGTGGATAAGACCACGATTGATTGCCATCCACCGGTCGGCTAACTTCGTCCATCCGGAAAAGCTCGACCGGGCACCTCATATCCACACCGCGATACACTTTCAATGATAAACACGTCGATCATGCCGCCGCCCATTACCGGACCTGCAACCGCCGAATCGTCGACGGCCGTCGTGGAGCCCGGCGCCATCCCCGCCCGGACGCCGGTCCCGGCCCCGGAACCGGATATGGCTCCCGTGGTGGCGGTCTTGATCCCCTGCTACAACGAAGAGGCAGCGATCGCCTCGGTCGTGCGGGACTTCCAGGCGGCGCTGCCCGACGCCACGGTCTATGTGTACGACAACAACTCGTCCGACCGCACAGCGGAGGTGGCGAAGGCCGCCGGCGCGGTGGTCCGCCACGAGCCGTTGCAGGGCAAGGGCAACGTCATGCGCCGGATGTTCTCGGACATCGAGGCGGACGTCTATGTGCTGGTGGACGGCGACGACACCTATCACGCCCCCTCCGCGCCGCTGATGGTCAAGCGGCTGTGGGACGACCAGCTCGACATGGTCAACGGCGCCCGCGTCACCGAGATCGTCAAGGCCTATCGGCCCGGCCACCGCTTCGGCAACAAGCTGCTGACCGGCATGGTCGCGCGCATCTTCGGCGACCGCATCCAGGACATGCTGTCCGGCTACCGCGTCTTCTCGCGGCGCTTCATCAAGTCCTTCCCGGCCCTGGCCAGCGGCTTTGAGACCGAGACCGAGCTGACCGTCCACGCGCTGGAGCTGAACATGCCCATCGCCGAGATCAAGGCGCCCTACAAGGACCGCCCGCCCGGCTCGCACAGCAAGCTCAACACCATCCGCGACGGCGTCCGCATCCTGCGCACCATCCTCAATCTGGTGAAGGAGGAGCGTCCGCTGCCTTTCTTCGGCGCCTTCGGCGGGCTGCTCGCCGCCGCCGCGGTTCTGCTCGCTTGGCCGGTGGTGACGACCTTCCTGCACACCGGCCTCGTGCCGCGCCTGCCCACCGCCGTCCTCGCCACCGGCCTCATGCTCCTCGCTTTCCTCAGCCTCACCTGCGGCCTGATCCTCGACACCGTCACGCTGGGACGCCGCGAGGCCAAGCGCATGCGCTACCTCTCCATCCCAGCGCCAGGCACCACCCCTCCGGACATGCGGTCTACAGGGATCTGATCCAGGCACCGGCGTTACAGTGTGGCCAAGACCCAGAGACAGGCGCAAAAACAACGACCGCTCATACGCCGTCATTAATTAATGACTGGAAATTTATTATGAAATATTGGACACTAATATTGCGATCACCTAGGACATATGTTGCGTTGTCGATCGTATTTATTCCGGCAATGTTAATAATTTTCGGTATCTTTGGCCCATTCCTAACGAACCCTCTGTATCTATACAGTGGTCTTGGCATCGGCGTCGGCTCAGCGTTGCTGCCCGGATTGCCCACAATCGACCCGAACATCGGCACAACGTCACTTTCGCTAGGCGCGCGAGCTGCGTTCGACGTGCTGTCCGGCCACCTCCCGCTGTGGAATCACTTCGAAGGGCTGGGGGCGCCGCTGCTGGGTGAAATGCAGTCGGCCGCCCTTTTTCCGCCGACGTGGCTGCTGGCCTTGCCGCACGGGCAGGTAATCGAACAGGCGTTACTGCAGGCGTTGGCCGGAACCGGCACCTACCTGTTCCTGCGAGCGTTCGGTCTGCGCAAAGGAGCCGCTCTGGCCGCCGCCCTTCTGTTCGAGGTAAACGGCGTTTTCGCGTGGCTGCGCAACGCGGTCTTCAATCCCGTGGCGTTCCTACCCTGGCTGTTCCTCACCATCGAATCCCTGCGGTCCGCCGCCATCGCCGAGGCGCCCTTGTCCTGGCGCCTACCGCCGGTTTGCTTGGGCGCAGCCATGGCCGCCCTGGCGCTTTATGCCGGTTTTCCGGAACAGGTGTATCTCTACTCGCTCCTGCTGATCGGCTGGGTGGTGTTTCGCAGCGCTGGGATGGACGCCTGGCAGATCCGGCGCTTCATCCTGAACCTGCTGCTGACGGCTCTTTTGGCTGGTGCCCTCAGCGCACCGCTTCTTCTGGCCTTTGCCGAATTCCTAACCGAAGCCGCCTTGTCGGGACACAGCGACCACGGCTTCTACGGAAGCTGGCTCTCCTCCGCCGCGCTTCTCCAATATCTGATGCCGTATGCTTACGGGCCGATTTTCGACGCTCCGGTCTCCGCCATCGCGTCCGTGTGGTCTGGCACTGGCGGGTACATAGGCTTCATGCCGGTGGTCTTGGCTTTTGCTGGGGTGTTCCTAGCCGATCGGCGGCCGGTGAAGGTCCTCCTGGCGGCGTGGATCGTCATCGCCATAGGGGTAAGCCACGGCTTGCCTGGGGTCTATCAGGCCTTCATGGCTTTGCCCTTGGCGAGGATCGCCGCCTCGTTCCGGTACCTGAACCCGAGTTGGATCTTCTGCTTCGCATTCCTGACCGCCTTGTTCCTCGACCGGGTTCCGCACCTGCCGCGGCCGGTCTTGAGGCGGGTCATGGCGTGGGCGGTCGCCGCCACCCTGTTGTCGGTCGCCCTGGCCGCGGTGCCAGCCTTTCCGCCGGTCAGCGATCTCTGGAAGATCGCGACCGACATACAGGCGGGTTTCCTCATCGGCGCGTTCGTCGCCGTGGCCCTGCTTTCCTTCGCGACCTTATGGGCTTCGCACCTCGCGGGGACGGGACGGGCCGCCATCGTGCTCTCGGTGCTTCTCATAGGGGAGGCGACAGCGTGGTTCTTGGTTCCCTATCTGTCTTATCCGCGCACGGGCACGCTCGATACCGATGTCGTCGCATTCCTGAAGTCGAACATCGGATTCCAACGGGTCGCCGAAACGGCCGAGCACCGCCTGGGGCCGAACTACGGAACCCTTTTTGGCATCGCAGCGCTTCATTACGATAATCTTCCGACGCCGCAGCGCACCGCCGACTACATCAGGAAACACCTGGACCCTTATGCCAACCCGACGATCTTCCAACCCTGGTTTCCCTATTTGGAACCGGAGCAGCGGGCAGACCGGGAAAAGCTCTTCCACGAACGCCTTCCCCGGTACGCCCAGGCCGGCGTAAAGTACGTGCTCGGCGGACCAAGCATTGGCGCCGAAACGGCCGTCCGCCTGGAACCGCAAGGGCACACGCCCCACGCCGTCGCGGCGGACGAGTGGGTCGAGATGACCGGCCGCCTGCCGTTCGAACGCGACATGACCGTGTCGGAAGTCTCCCTGCTGATCGCGACCTACGGCAACACGGCGAACGGCTGGGCGAAGGTGACGCTCTGCGCGCAAGATGGCTGCGCCGACGGGGTGTCGGATATCGGCCAGGCACAAGACAATAGCCTGCTGACTGTCAGGTTGTCCCGCCTGGTGCATATCGCCGCCGACCAGGACTACACCCTGCGCTTCGAGAAACTCGACGGCGAACGGCCCTTGGCGCTGTGGATCCGACCGAAGGCCGACGCCACGCCCTTTTCGGCCGCCGGGCCGATCGGTCCGCTCAAGGACAATTATGCGCCGGAGGTGCGATTCACCGCCCATATTGGCCTGACGCCCGTCTATCGCAGCCCGACCATGGACGTTTACGAAGTTCCGGGAGTGCGGAATTATGTTTCGGCCGAGGGTTGCAAGCTGACCCCGGTGACGCGGGACCGCATCGACAGCGTTTGCATGTACCCATCCATGTTGGTCCGCTTGGAAGTGCATATGCGCGGTTGGCAGGCGACCATCAACGGGAAGCCCGTGCCAATTGGATTGTCCGACGACACGTTTCAAACCATCGAACTGCCGGCGGGGGCCGCGCGGGTGGAGTTCACCTATGCGCCAACGGGAATGAACGCTGCCCTCGCCATGGCTGGCGTCGCCCTGCTTCTGGTCCTCGCCGTCCTGGTCCGAAGCATCGGCATCTGGCTTGCCACATTGATCCGGGGATGGCCAGAGCGGGCAGCCGCGTCGGAAGGGGCGATGCGGTAAGCGGCTCCTTCCCTGGAGAATGTTGCCGTGTGACGTGGCGGCGGTCGAGCCGTGATCCGGTCGGCAGGCACTGGAAGCGAGTTCCCGGGAGCCCCCATCCTGCCCGCATTCTGCGCACCGCCTGATCCTCGACACCGTCACCCTCGGAGAGAGCACGCCAAGCGTATGCGCTACTGCGCCGCTCCGGGCGCGGTTTCCCCACGCTGATCCTGCGGGGGCGGCAGGAACCGCTCCATCGGGAGCTGGATCACGTCGGCCTGCGGCGAGCCCGGCGCCGGCAGGCCGGGCACGATCTGGATATGGGCGTAGCGGTTGAAGAGCTGGTTGAAAACCGCGTCGTCAATCTCGGGGAAGTAGGGCCGGAAAAATCCCAACTCAGGTGCGATCTGGACATGCTGGAGCGACCGGTAGCCCAGCCCCTGCATCACCGCCCCCGGCAACATACCACCGCGCACGACCCATCCCTGGGGGTGGGCGGCGGCGCTCTCGGCGAAGGCGGCGGTCACCGGCGTGGCCGGACGGTGGAAAATCGGCCAAGCGGACTGGATGGGGTTGAAGCCGCCGAAGCCGACCGCGTTGACGGCCAGGGCGCAGAGGATCAGGGCGAAGCTGCCCTGTGCCCCGGACAGCCTGCCGCGCATCCCCAGCCAGACCACGACGGCGAGCGGCGGCAGGATGGCGAGGTCGGTGAGGTTGTTCGCGAGCCGCCCCGCGAGGTTGTTCAGGCCGCCGTTCGCCGCCGCCCAGGCCAGCCCCACGGTCAGCGCCGCGACGGCGAAGCGTCCCCAGGACAGCCGCACCGCCCCGGCCCGCAGCAGCACGAGCGCGAGCGCGAGCAGAAGCAGGCCCGTGGCGAAGACCATGCGGTTGCCCGGCACCTTGTCCCACAGCAGGAGGCGCCCCCAGCTGCTCGGGATCGGAGCCAGCATCCAAACCGACATCAGCGCGAAGGCGGCCAGCAGCAGGGCAAGCTGACGCAGCAGCGCCGTTCGCGCGGGGCCGCCATGGCGCAGGACCGTCCCGAGCTGGCCGTAGTCGAGGAACACCAGCGCCAGCAGCAGGAGGTGGCTTCCGCCCGTCGCCACCTCGCAGATGTTCAGGCCGAGCAGGTCCCGGTAGTCATCCGTGCTGACCAGGAACGGGAGGAACTGGGCGAGGTAGAGCGGCAGCGGCACGCCGCCGCCGTCCAGCGAGCGCGAACCGGGATAGACCGTCGCCGCCATCACCCGGATCGGCTCATGCAGATAGAGCCAGGTCAGCCCGATCCCGACCGCGGCCCCGAGCAGGCAGGGCAGCAGCCTGCGCGGGCGCAGGGCCTCCGGCCGGAAGGCCAGCAGCAGCGCCCCGCCGGCGAAGGCCAGTGGAACGATGATGGGGGGGTACAGGTGGCTGAGGAGCCAGAAGGCCGTCACATAGGCCATCAGCGCCGCGTGCAGGTACCAGGGCAGCCGGGCGAGGGCGGCCAGCAGCAGCCAGGGGAAGATCGCCAGGAGCGGCCCCGTCGTTGTCCACCAGAACTGGGCGTAACTGGTGAAGAACAGCGCGCAGGCCGCCGCCGCCGACCAGGCCCGGCTGAAGCCGAAGGCGACGAACAGGCGATGGTAACCCGTCAGGAACAGGACGATGAGGACGGCGTGCGAGAAGGAGAAGGCCCAGGCCGGGTCGACCGCGAAGAAGGGCCAGAATTGCGGCTTGAACGCCAGCCCCCAGTCGAGCAGCGGCAGGGCGTTGAAGTTTCGCAGGTCCTCGGTATAGGGAGACAACGCGTTGAAGCGCCCGAAGCCGTTGTTGACCGCAATCTGGACAAAGGGCGTCCACACTGCCCATTCGTCGGACCGAATCGGCTTCGGCGTGCCGACCACCAGCCCCTCGCCCGACGCGCCGATCCCGCCGAGGGCCACCCCATAGGACGACGGCGTCCAGGCAAGCACCGTATAGACGAGGCCGGCCAGGACGACGGCCAGGACGAAGACGTCGGGCCATGACCGGCTTCCCTTCCGAGCGGGAAAAGCCACCGCGACCGTTGCAAAAATTCGGGACAGGCGTTCCATGGACTTGTGGCCGTTTCGATCGGAGCGGGGGGCGGGGCGGAGCCTGCTTATCCCAGCTTCACCACGGCGTCATGGGGAAAAATTGCTCCAACCCCATTCCCGCGCGCCGTCCCGATGCGCGCGGGAATTGGGGCAGGCCCGAGACAAACCCGCGTGGCGCGCCGACTCCGTCCGCGCCAAGCAAAGGCTAAGACCGGCCCCCCGAGCCTGTACTTTCCCCTCTCCGCATGCTACAAGGCCGACAGGGCCTTTGGTTGCAGATACTCGGCGCTCCCAAAGCTTACATTCAGATCATTTGTCGAAAGATCCTTGGGCCGCTCCATGTATTCCCTAATAATTCCGGTTTACAAGAACGAAGGATCAATTCCAGAACTCATTATTGAGATTGAGCGGCTGAACAAAAACCTTGATCATCAATTGGAAGTCGTGTTCGTCGTCGACGGCAGCCCGGACAATTCATACGGGGAGCTGTCGAGCCGGTTGGTCCATGCGACGTTCCGGTCCACCGTCATCTGCCTTTCCCGCAATTTCGGCTCCTTCGCGGCGATCCGGACCGGCCTGGCCGCGGCAACGGGCCCGCTGTTCGCCGTCATGGCCGCCGATCTCCAGGAGCCCCCGGAACTCGTGAGGGACATGTTCCTGGCCTTGCGCGACGAGGGGATCGACGTGGCGCTGGGCGTGCGGGCTTCGCGCGAGGATCCCGGGCTCAGCACGCTGTTCTCGACCCTGTTCTGGGCCGTCTATTGCCGGTTCATCCAGCACGAGATGCCGCGCGGCGGCGTGGACATGTTCGGATGCAACCAGAAGGTCCGGAACTGCCTGCTCGCGCTGGAGGAGTCCAACAGCACCCTGGTCGGGCTGCTGCTGTGGGTCGGCTTCAAGCGCCGGGAAATCCCCTACCATCGCCGCGCCCGCAAGATCGGCAAAAGCGGATGGACCTTCCGGCGCAAATTCCGCTACATGACCGACAGCATGTTCGCCTTCTCCAGTCTGCCGATCATCACGCTGAATGTGTTCGGTTTTCTTGGCGTCGTAGCCTCGATCCTGATCGGAGGGCTCGTCCTGCTGTTCTGGGCGCTCGGTCTGATCGATGTCTCTGGCTACACTCCGATCATGTTGAGCATCATGTTCTTTGGCGCCCTGAACATCTTCGGGCTTGGTCTGCTCGGCTCGTACATCTGGAGAGCCTTCGAGAACACCAAGCGCCGGCCCAACTTCATCGAAATGTCACGCGAGCACTTCCTAGGTGGCCCCCCGCAATGAGTGTCTTCGTCCATCCCCAGGGCTTGTGCGAGTCCAAATCCATCGGCGACGGAACCCGGATCTGGGCGTTCGCCCATGTGCTGCCGGGCGCCCGAATCGGCCGCGACTGCAACATCTGCGATCACGTCTTCATTGAGAACGACGTGGTCGTCGGCGACCGCGTGACGATCAAGTGCGGCGTCCAGCTGTGGGACGGCGTGCGGTTGGAGGACGACGTCTTCGTCGGCCCCAACGTCACCTTCACCAACGACCCGTCTCCGCGCAGCAAGGTCTATCCCGAGAGCTTCGCGCAGACGGTCGTCGCGCGCGGCGCCTCGATCGGGGCCAACGCCACCATCCTGCCGGGCGTGCGCATCGGGGCCAACGCCATGGTCGGGGCGGGCGCGGTCGTGACACGGGACGTGCCGGCCAACGCGGTCATCGTCGGCAACCCCGCGACGATCGTCAATTACGCGAACGCGGTCCACGACACGCCCGCCACCTTCAACACGACCCAGCAGGTGGGCGTGCGGGAATGCTCGGTGCCCGGCGTGACCGTGCACACCTTCCCCCTGGTGGGCGACATGCGCGGCAAGCTGACGGTGGGCGAGTTCACCGACCAAGTGCCGTTCCTTCCCAAGCGCTTCTTCATGGTCTTCGACGTGCCCGGACGCAACGTCCGCGGCCAGCATGCGCATAAGGTCTGCCACCAGTTCCTGATCTGCACGCACGGGTCCTGCTCGGTCATGGTCGACGACGGCACCCGGCGCGAGGAGATCCGGCTCGACTCCCCCAATCTGGCGGTCTACATGCCGCCGATGATCTGGGGCGTGCAGTACAAATACTCGCCCGACGCCGTCCTGCTGGTGTTCGCGTCCGATCCGTACGATCCGGACGACTACGTCCGGGATTACGACGAGTTCCTGGCCCTCGTCGCCAAGGGCCCGCCGGCGCGCGCCTGACGCCTCCTTCGTCCGACCACGCATCATCCGCTTTCGGCAAACCAGAGGAACCGAGGAAGGCGCATCCCGCACCGTCCATGCAGGGCTCCTCACAAGAGGGTTATCGCTCACCGATGACGAACACGGTCATTCCCCAAACGGATCCCAAGGCCGCCTATCTGGAACAGCGCACCGCCATCGACCAGGCGATCACCCGCGTGCTGGAAAGCGGATGGTACATCCTGGGGCGCGAGGTCTCCGCGTTCGAGCGGGAGTTCGCCGCCTTCAACGGGGCTGCGCACGGCGTCGGCGTGGCCAACGGCACGGACGCCCTGGTGCTCGGCCTGCGCGCGCTCGGCGTGGGGCCGGGGGACGCGGTGGTGACCGTCTCGCACACCGCGGTCGCCACGGTCGCCGCCGTCGAGCTGACCGGCGCCTTGCCCGTCCTGGTCGACGTCGACGCCTGCCACGGCATGGACCCCGACCAGCTGGAGGAGGTGCTGAACGGGCGCCTGGCCGGCGGCGCCCGCCTGTCCTCGCCCGTCAAGGCGATCGTCCCGGTCCATCTGTACGGCCACCCCGTCGCCCTGGACCGCATCATGGAGGTCGCGGCGCGCTTCGGCGTGCCGGTGCTGGAGGACTGCTCCCAGGCCCACGGCGCCACCTTCGACGGCCGGATCGTCGGCACGTTCGGCGCCATCGCCGCCTTCAGCCTCTACCCCACCAAGAACCTGGGCGCGCTCGGCGACGGCGGTGTTCTGGTCACGAACGACGCGGCCCTGGCGGAGCGGCTCCGCCACCTGCGGGAATATGGCTGGAAGGAGCGCTACATCAGCCACGACGCCGGGCACAACAGCCGCCTCGACGAACTCCAGGCGGCCATCCTGCGCGTGAAGCTGGAAAGGCTGGGCGCGCACAACGCCCGTCGGCAGGCCATCGCGGAGGCTTATGACCGCGGGCTGGAAGGCCTGCCGCTCGAACGCCCGCGCCGGCGCCCGAACACCGTTCCTGTTTTCCATCAGTACGTCATCGACACGCCCAACCGGGATGCCCTGCGCACCGCGTTGCAGACGCGCGGAATCATGACCAACATCCACTACCCCGCGCCCGTCCACCTCCAGCCTGCCTATCTCGGCCGCCTGCCTTGTGGACCCGGAGGGCTGACTCGGACGGAGCGGATGGCCGGACGTGTGCTCAGCTTGCCGATGTACCCTCAGCTTGGCGACGAAGCGGTTGCCGCCGTCATCGAGGGGCTGCGTTCCGTCGCGCCAAATCTGTAAAGGGCGACCGTTGCGGGCCCCCTTGGGCTTCCATCGTCAAGGGGATTCCTCCGTCAGCTCCTCTCAAGACCTTGCTTCGGTCGGCTTGCTGCTATGGCGCGCCTGAACCGAGGCTGGTTTTGAGAGGCGCTTGTCTTGCGACAGTCATCCCAGAAAGCCCAGAATCAATAGACAAGCAGAATTCTCAAGCCAGACCAATCAAGGACGACGACGCATGATCCATTACATTTCTTTGGGAATTTCTATTATTCTTGGGGTTGGAGGACAAATACTTCTAAAAAAAGGAGCCGTTGAAAGCGAGTCATTCATAAAGCAGCTTTTTCACATTCCGACCATTATCGGCTTGTCTCTGTATGTCGCGTCGGCATTGCTTTACCTGATCGCCCTGCGGCGGCTTCCGGTGTCGATCGCCTTTCCGAGCGTTTCCCTGTCCTACGTTGTCGTTGCGGTGCTCGGCAACTTGGTATTCAACGAGCCCCTGGGCGTCCAACAGCTGGCCGGCATCCTTGTGATCGTTGCAGGCGTAGCACTGCTGTCCTGGTGAGCCTTCATCGGCGCACGCCGCGGTCCTGAAGGCCGCGCCGGCCTGGGCACCGCCCCGCTCGCCCGGCGACGCGGCGTCGAGCGTCCTCAGGGGGCCGCTTGGGAACCGGCGGGTTGGCGCGCGCCTTCGACCTCCAGCGCGATCTCGAGCATGGGGATGCCCACAAGCCCGCGGGAGACATGGCTGGAATGGACGCGGAAGAAAAGCGCGTCATCCACCCAGTGGTGTTGGACGTGGTCGTGCTGCGTGCCTTCGGCGATGGCCGCCACGACCGCGAAGTCACCGACGGGCAGATAAGGCATTTGGAAGCGGAAGGTCGCGGCGAATTCCTGCCCTGGCTCCACCATCAACGGGGCATCGCAATAGGAAAGGAACGTGTTGTCGCCGAACAAATTCTGCCCGAGACGGTCTTTGATGTAGAATCCGATGATCGGGCTGTGGATCGCCTTCTCCGCACGGCAGATCACCTTCAGAACCACCTGCTCTCCACCATCCAGCGACGGCAGCATGTTGCCCTGCGGATCGAGAAGCTGAACGCCAACAATGCGCGCGCCCTCCACGCCATACCAGGGGCTGTCATTGTTGAATTCGAAAATTTCGATGGTGTTGCGGTGTTGGGAGGATTTCAGACGATCATCCCGTGGATCTTGGACAGCGGCGACAGCGGCCGCTGGAGCCGTGCGGCGGCCGCCGATGCGGAAGCTGTTGGAGGTGTCGCGCTCGCTGTGGAGATCGGCAATGTAGTGATAGCAGACGTCTTTGGCCGCGCCGATCTCTCGCACCTCGCCGTTGTCCAGCCAAACCGCGCGATCGCACAGGCTGACCACCTGGGAGGTGTCGTGCGACACGAAGAACAGAGTTCCGGTTTCTCGGAAGTTGTGGATGAAGCGCATGCACTTCTGCGTGAAGGCGGCGTCACCGACCGCGAGAATTTCATCCACGATCATGATGTCGGCATCGACATGGGCCGCCACGGCGAAGGCGAGCCGAGCGTACATGCCGCTGGAATAAAGCTTTACCGGCTGCTCGATGAAATCGCCAATTCCGGCAAAGGCCACGATGGCGTCGTAGCGTTCGTTGATCTGCTCGTTGGTGAGGCCGAGCACCGACGCGGCAAGGTAGACGTTCTCGCGTCCGGTGAACTCCGGATTGAAGCCGGCGCCCAATTCCAGCAGAGCCGCAATCCGCCCGTTGACGGTCAGCGTGCCGCAGCTCGGCGTCAACGTGCCGCAGACGAGTTGCAGGAAGGTGGACTTCCCCGACCCGTTTCGGCCGATGATCCCGATCGTCTCCCCCTTGGCGACGGTCAGGTCGATCCCCCGCAAGGCCCAGTATTCATCATAATACTTGCGCCGACCGCGGCAGATCATCTGTTTCAGACGGTCTTGAGGCTTACGGAAGATCGGATAGACTTTGCCGAGGCCAGACGCCTGGATGGCCATCTGGGGAGTAGCGGCTTCAGACGACATCGACAATACCCTCACGCGCCTTCATGAACCCATGCTCCTGCCCATCCGTTGCCGCTTGGAGGGCGGGCGCGGCACTCTACTGTGCGCCCCCGCCAATGACAACCACTGCCGGCTGGCAAGGCAAACGCAAGGCCGGCACGAGGCGAATACGCTGTGGATGGAAAATCCTTTGTCCTGCTTCGGACAAAGAATGAGCGACCAAGCCGGTTGCTTGAAAGGCAACCAAAAAAGGCAGAGGGGGATTTCCCCCAACTTTCCATCCGCGATCCTGTACGCCCCAAATTTCTAAGACATCTTTGGCACCAAAGTCTCTGGATCAAAATCCAACCGGCATCCATGGTCAGATTTTATACCGTCATCAGCTATCGTTTCCCTGTCAATGAACTGTATGTCGGAAGCGCTGGAACTCGCTTTCTCATGGAAGCCATACAGACGCATCATCGAGTCCGGTTCCGTAACGACAATCCACTTTTGCTTGAGCCCGAGCCTTCTTTGAAGGTAGCTGATGTCAAATGTCATGAATGGGCCCAGCACATTGCTCACGCCGGTGACCGTGATGGTTTGGCATGAGCGCAACCCTTTCTCCTGCAAACCATCAATTCCCCTGAACTGACGATCGACGCGCTCACGAATTGTCGCGTGCCAGTTGAGTATTTGGGCACGTTGCGTATAATCCGCGAAGGAAACCACAGCGGCAAGACCCGCGGGAAGCCCGACACTGACGACTTTGGCCCCGTAACGATTGGGATTTGGCAGTTTTGCAGCAAGCAAAGCGGAAATACTCACGATGCCAGCACCAATCATAGGAATGAAACTCACCTCATAGTATCCAAATGAGCGCGGCAGAAGCATATAAGGAAGCATGAGCGCCGCAACAATCATGATCATTGCACAAGATTTCCACAGGAAGTCACGGCGCTCTTTTAGAAGAATGCCGCACAAGATTGCAACACACGCGATAAAGACGAACGCCGCAATCAGTATTGTAAACCCATTTGATGAAAAAACATAGAATTCAATATTCTTTGAAAAATTGCCAAGAGGGCTAGAGAGCTTATAGGCTCCTTGATTGGACAGAAATGGAGAATGAAAAAAGATCGAGTGGAGCACGCTCAAACCGTATGGAACACACAGGATGAAACCGTAGAGGCCACCGGCACGAAGAAGAGCATAATTTCCTTCACCACGTCCCCATGTTTGAGCCAGAGCAATCAAGCAGACGACGCCGATGAACCCGGCCATATCCTCTTTTGAAAAGGCCGCCAACATAACGAAGAGAAAAGTCAAAGAAATATTTTTGAGAAACCCCTCACGCTGCGCGCGCAGCAAAAATATACCGGCGGCAATGCCAAAAACATACGAAAGCATGTTCGTCATAAGACCAAGATACTGAAACGCCACATTGGCGAACGGCATTGAAAAAAACATTACTCCCGAGATAAAAGAAAGAAAAAACGCATAAAATCTAGACAATCTAATATTGACTATTTGAAACGAGAAAATAACACTGAGAGATACAACGAGGAACACCAAAACAGATGCCATCGTATAATAAAAAACTTCCCCGAAGCTCCCGAAGAAGATAATAAAATTTGTCGAGAAAGGCCGAGGAAGAGCGAAATCGAATTTACTAAAACCTCCCAAAGCCAAAAAATCGTCATGAGACCACGGAACAAACGCCGTCTTCCAACCAAAGTCCGAATAAACAAACACCGCCAAGAACGCAGAAATAACTCCCAGAAACACCCATGCAGGATTATACACTGAGCTCTCAGAATTATCATAAAAAGGCAAGCGATTTTTCATCGTCATTATTCCCTCTTTCTTTCCGCTTTGGCGCGCCTTTTTACAAAGGGCAAACAACCAATCATGAAGCCAGCGAGTCCAAAGGTGGCGGGCGCCGCACAAGTTCACGGCGCCTCCACATGGACTCCAGCAAGCGAATGAATGGAAAGGCCTCGTGCATTCGCTCGCCAGGATCGCCGAACGATGCCCCGATCATGTGGGAGCGGCCTCCACTGCAGGCCCAAGCCAGCGGAGGCGCTGGCCCCTCCCATCCATCGGCACATCAAAGCGGCTTGCGGGCGAGAACCGGCAGGCTCCAATTCTCGGTGAGGAGAATGCCGTACTCCGGCACCGACTCCTCAAGGAAGCCAATGTCCGTGAAGCCGGCCGCCCGAAGGTTGGCCTCCACGTCCTTGCGGCAGAAGACCCGCATCTCCAGGGTCTGTCCCGGACCGCCATGAAAAACGGGATCCCGGTACAGTTCGTACTCGCCGTCGGCGGTCTGCCCGACCACGAGGTAGGTCTCGCCCAGCTTGGCGACCGTGAAATCGGTCAGCTGGGGGTAATGCTCGACCGTCCGGTCGTCCAGGGTGAACGGAACCGTCAGAATCAGCCACCCGCCGGGCTTCAGCAGCTCGAAGGCGCCGGCGAACGCCTTCAAGGCAGGGCCGAGCGTGTGCTCGAACACGTCGGTGGAGATCAGGAAATTGCTGGCCCCCTTGAGGGCGGCCGGGACGTTCTCGATGTCGAGAAGCGGCTCCTGGTGGTAGAAGGTGTTGGTGTAGCTGAACTTTTCCCGAAGGGGCTCGGCATAGCCGATCCAGTCGCTCAGGCCCTTGCCAACCACCGACGGGTCCTGCGGGAACTCCGGGAGAGGGATTGAGCGGCCATACAGAGCGGTGCTCAGCAGGTGGATGATCGACCGCATGCGGACGGTTGAGCCGCACCCTTCGCAGGACGCGGTCTCCCGGCCGATCTTGTCGCCGGTGCAGACGGTCCGGGTGCCGCAAACGTTGCACTGGAACTCGACCCGCCGGGCGGGATCCGGCCGGAAAATCTCCCCGCGCGGGGCGGCTGCCTCACCGACCTCCACACCGGGATCGCTGGTCAAGGCGGCTTGCGTTTCCATCGTCGTGTCCTCGGCCAGGGGTGAAGGTGCCGGACGCCCCGCCAGCAGCGCGTCCCGTTCCGTGATGAGGGCGGCCACCTCGTTCTGCAGGACGGTCGCCTGGGTGAACATGGCCTGGCGCTGGGCCATGGCCGTTTCGATCTGCTCTTCGGCCGTGGCCTTGAATTCGGTGTAGACCTTCTGCATCTGGAGCCCCTGCTCCAGGTAGGTCGCGGCGTTGCGGCTGGCTTCCTGGTGCTCGTGGAGGAGCCGGACGCGGTCGCCGAGCGCCTCGAACAGCGCGTAGAGCGCCGCCTTGTCCGCCTCGGGGAGGCGACAGAGCGCGAGCAGGGCGTCCGGCACCGCCGCGCCGACCGCGACGACGCCCAGCCCGTAGCCGAACGGAAAGTTGAGGGTCGGGTAACGCGCTTCGATCTCCGTCCAAAGGCGCCAGACGCCGAAGTCGCCGGTGCGGACCTCGGTGTCATGCATCAGGATGACGCCGGACCGGCTCATCTTCGGCAGCCAGGTCTCAAAGTCGTGGCGCACCGCCTCGTAGGTGTGCAGGCCGTCGATGTGCAGCAGGTCGATGGAGCCGTCCGCGAAGCGCGGGCGCGCGTCGTCGAAGGACTCCCGCAGCAGGGTCGAGAAGCCGCTGTAGAGCGGGTCGTGGTGCGCCCGCAGGACGTCGTAAGTGTCGCGGGCGTAGGCGCCGGTCTGGTGGTCGCCGTCCCAGTGGTCGACCGCGGACAGGCGGGTGCCGGTTCCGAAGGCCGCCGCCCCCTCGCAGAAGGCGCAGTAGGAGGCGCCCTTCTGCGTCCCCAGCTCGACCAGCCGGCCGGGACGCAGCAGGTCCATCAGCAGGAAGGCGAAGGGGATGTGCATATGCCATGTGCTTTCCGGCAGCCAGCCGGGCGTCCGGAAGATCGACGGCCGGCCGAGCAGGTCCGCGACGGCGCTGGAAACGGGGTGAGACATGCTGTTCCTCGGATGACGGTGCCGGTCGGGCCGCTCAGGACGCCGGGAAGCGGGCCTTGATGGCGTCCACGATGCGTTCGCTGGCGTGCCCGTCCCCATATGGGGATTCGCCCCGCGCCATGCGGCGGTAGGCATCGGCGTCGCGCAGCAGTTCCCGGCCATGCCGGAGGATGACGTCAGTGTCGGTGCCGATCAGCCGGACCACGCCGGCCTCGATTGCCTCCGGCCGCTCCGTCTCGCGCCGCAGGACCAGGACCGGACGCGCCAGGGCCGGCGCCTCCTCCTGCACGCCGCCGGAATCGCTGAGGATCAGGTGGGCCCGCTTCATGGCCGCGACGAACCCGCCGTAGGGCTGCGGCTTGACGAGGTGGATGCGCGGGTTGGAGCCGAGCGTCTCGTGGGCGACGCCCGTCACGTTCGGGTTCGGGTGGACCGGCCACAGGACCTCGACGTCGTCGTGCTCCTCGACCAGTGTGCGGATCGCCCGGCAGATGCCCTGGATCGGCTCGCCGAAATTCTCGCGGCGGTGGACCGTCACCAGCACCAGCCGGCGGGCGGGGTCGAGGTCGACGGGCAGGGGCGGATCCTGGGCCGCCACCATGTGCAGCGCGTCGATCACGGTGTTGCCGGTGACGACGATGTCGCCGTCGGGCACCTTCTCGTCCAGCAGGTGCTGGCGCGCGCTCGCCGTCGGCGCGAAGTGCAGCGTGGCGATCCGGCTGGCGACGATCCGGTTGAACTCCTCTGGGAAGGGATTCTGCATGTCGAAGCTGCGCAGCCCCGCCTCGACGTGCAGGAAGGGCACCTGGCGGTAGAAGCAGGCGGTCGCCGCGGCCATCACCGACGTCGTGTCGCCCTGGGCGATCACCATGTCCGGGGAGGTGTCGCCGATCACCCGGTCCAGCCCCACCAGGGCGCGGGCCGTCAGGTCGGCCAGCTTCTGGTTGGGCTGCATCAGGTCGAGGTCGACGTCGGGCGCGATCCCGAACAGGCTCAGCACCTCGTCGGCCAGCTCCCGGTGCTGGGCGGTCGCGACGACCACCACCTTGGCCCAGGGCTCCCGGCGCAGCGCGAGGATCACGGGCGCCATCTTGATGGCTTCCGGCCGGGTGCCGACGATGCAGAGGATGGTCTTAGTCATGGGGTCGCTTCGATCCGGGAAAGGCTGGGGCAAAGGCGGGGACGGCTCAGACGGATTGCGGGGTCTCGGGCTCGCGGTACTTGTGCGGGACCCAGGCGCCCCACTTCTGTTCGTAGAGGCGCTTGTTCTCCTCGAACAGCTTCTGCCGCCGCTCCAGCCCCAGGGCGTTGAGGCTGGCCGACAGCTCGTGGTGGACGAAGACGTCGTCCGCGATCACCACCTTGAAGCCGGCGTCGCGCGTCCGGCGGCAATAGTCGTCGTCCTCGAACATGCCGATCCCGAAGATCTCGTCAAGCTCGCCGACCGCCTCGAACACCGCGCGGCTGAACATCACGCAGAAGAAGGCCACCGTGTCGGAGGACAGGGTGCGCCCGCGCCGGGCCTCCACATAGGAGCGCGAGGCGGTGCACATTGCCTCGTGGCCGTCGTAAGACAGCTCGATCTTCGCCTCGTTGCCGATGTTGTTCGTCACCGGCCCGACCATGCCGATCCCCGGACCGATCCCCGGGTCGCGGCGGAAATGGCGCAGCAGGTCGAAGATCCAGCCGCGCGTGACCTGGGTGTCGTTGTTGAGCAGGACCAGGTAATCTCCGGTGGCGACGCGCAGCCCCGCGTTGTTGCCGCCGGAGAAGCCCAGGTTGCGCTCGTTCAGCACCAGCTTGACCCAGGGCCGTTCCTTGGCAAAATCGACGAGAAGGTCACGCACCGCGGTCTCGGGCGAGGCGTTGTCGACCAGGATCAGTTCCAGGTTTGGGTAATGGCTGTTGGCCGCGATGCTGTCCAGGCAGCGCCGGGTCAGCTCCAGCCCGTTGTAGACCAGGACGACGACGCTGACCTTCGGGAAGAAGGGGGCGAGCGCCTCGTCGAACTGGGCGATACGGGCCGACCAGGTCTGCGCCGTGGCGTAGGCGACGCGCTCCTCGACCAGCCGGGGATCGTCGTGCACCGCCATGGCCTGGCCCAGCTTGGCGATGAAGTCCTGGTGGTCCTCGCCGACGAAGACCAGCCCGTCGCGGCCGATCCGGATCTCCGGCATCGCCGTCCCGACCATCGGCCGCCCGGTGGCGAGGTACTCGTACATCTTCACCGGGTTGGTGTTCAGCGTCAGCTCGGTGATCAGGAAGGGGATGATGCAGACGTCGAAGCCGTGCGCGTATTCCGGCAGGATGGCGTAGGGGATCTCCCCCAGAAACCGGACGTTGGGGAGATTCCGCGCCGGGGAGATGTCGGAGCCGTGGGAATTGCCGATCAGCACAAAGTCCCAGTCCGGGTAGGCCTGGGCGGAAGCCACCAGCAGGTCCACGTCGAACCAGTGGTCGATCGCCCCGAAATAGCCGACAACCGGCCGCTCGCTCAGTCGGCGCACGGGACGGTCCGGCCGGCGCAGGAAATGGGTCACGTCGCAGGCGTTGCGGATCAGCGTGTTCTCGCGCAGGCGCCCGACAATCTCCGACAGCCCCGCCGCGGTGGTCAGCACGAGGTCCGCCTCGTGGATCAGCCGGTCCTCCTCGACCAGCATGGAGGACTCGTTGTTGAGGAAGCCCGGATGGTAGTCCATGCAGTCGTAGACGGTGAGGTTGCCCTGCATCGCCGTGGCGATCGGCCGCCAGAAGGGCAGGTCCACAATGGACACCGTCGTGCCGACCGCGCAGTTGCGGCGCAGCGTGTCGATGGCGTCGAGCAGGGCCGCCGTCTGTTCCGACGTCGGCATCTGCTTGTAGATCGACGGCGCCGCGCCGGGGCAGCGGAGCTGCACGACGAACACGTTCTCCTCCGGCTGGTCCCAGAAGAGATAGGGGCGCGCGGTGTCGGCCGGCGCGAAGTCCACCGTCAGGTAGAAGATGCGGTGGCCGCGGCGGGCCAGTTCCAGGGCGAGCTGCTGTGGCCGCTGATGCCGGAAGGTCCAGTCGATGACCGGAAACACGAAGACGTCGTACGGATGTGTCGAACTGGAATTCATCGGGCGGCCCCGGCGCGCTGACGGACCAGGGCTTCGACCTGGTCGCTGATCTCATGGGTGGGCGGAATCTTGGCGCGCGTCATGAGGTGACGCAGCGTCGCGAGGCCCCGCTCCGGCGACCAGTGGCGGGCCACGAAGTCCAGGCCGTTGCGCGCCACGTCCGTCCACAAGGCGTCGTCCTCGTAGAGACGGGCGACGGCCTCCACGAAGGCATCGTCCAGCTCCGCGATCAAAGCATCGCGGCCATTGGTCAGGCCCATACTTTCCGCAGCGATCGGGCTGACGACGGAGGGCAACCCGAAGGCCATGGCCGTCGCCACCTTGCCCTTCAGACCGGCGCCCCAGCGAAGCGGCGCGATGGAGACACGCGCTTGGTCCATCTCCGCCCGCAGATCCTCGACATGGCCCAGCACAAGGACATCCTCCTGCTTCAGCGCGTGGACCGCCGCCCCGGCGTGGCTGCCGGCGATGCGCAGCCGGGCCCCGGGCAAACGGGCGCGCAAGCGCGGCCACAGGTTGACCACGAAGGCGACCATCGCGTCGACGTTCGGGGCGTGGCCGAAGCCGCCCACGAACAGGATGTCCCGGCGGCCGGCCGGGCCGGGGGCATCCTCCACCGGGCGGGCGATCCAGGGCAGCACCTCGACCAGCGTCCCTGGCGCTTCGACGCGCAGGATCTCGCGCTCCACGGCGCTGTGGGTGATGGTCGCGTCCACAGCGCGCAGGGTCGCCAGCTCGGCCGCCTTCTCCTCCACGGCCGCCGCGGCGAGGGCCGCGTCGCCGTAGAGCGCCGCCTGGCGCTCGGCCCGCAAGTAGTGCAGGTCGGCGTTCAGCAGGATCGTCTTCGGGCGCACGGCGAGCCGGCCGATGTGCGGCAGGATCATCGCCGCGACCACGTAGCGCACCATGAAGACCAGGTCGCAGGAGTCCCCGTAACCCTCGACATAGTCGGCCGCGGAGGTGAAATAGGGCGCGCGCACCACCTCCACGCCCAGACGCTCCAGCGCACGGACGTCGTCGCCACGGCCCTGCGGCATGCGGATCGCGGCGAAGACCACCGCATAGCCGAGGCGCTGGAACAGCCGGATCATCTCCATGGTGACCACGGAGCCGGCGTCGGCGTTGGGGTGGGGCAAGTCGTGGTCGACGACCAGCACGCGGCGCTGCCCGGGGCGCTTCAGGCGGTGGGCATCGATGGGATGCGAGGCCGGCAGGGTGGCCAGCAGCGGCGTCCACCGCTCGGCGAAGGTCGCGCGGTTGACGGCCTGGAAGCGCTTCATCCCCTGCGACGGGTCGGTGCCGGCGGTGCCGCCCTCGATGTGGACGACGGCCGACAGCGGCTGGCAGTAGACGCGGAACCCGGCCTCGCGGATGCGCAGGCAGAGGTCGCTGTCCTCGTAATAGGCCGGGGCGTAGCGCCGGTCGAAGCCGCCCAGCCGCCGGAACAGGTCGGCGGGCACCATCAGGCTGGCGCCCGAGCAGTAGTCGACCTCCCGCGCGTGGGAAAAGGCCGGGTTCTGCGGGTCCCGGTTGCGGCCGAGGTTGGCGGCGGTGCCGTCGCGCCAGACGACGGCGCCGGCCTCCTGCAGGCGTCCCGAGGGATAGATCAGCGCCGACCCGACAGCGCCGGCCTGAGGCAGGACCGCGAAGGCGTCGACCAGCTCGTCCAGCCAGCTGTCCAGCACCACCGTGTCGTTGTTCAGGAACAGCAGGTAGCGCCCGGAGGCCAGCTCCGCCCCGCGGTTGCAGGCTTTGATGAAGCCGCCCGCCTGCTCGTTCCGGTGCAGGACCAGACCGTCGATCCGCGCCAGCCCGTCCCGGGTCTCCGCGTCGGAGCCGTCGTCGACCACCACCACCTCGAACCCGCGCCGGGACTTGTGGCGGCTCAGCGCGTGCAGGCAGCGCACGGTCAGGTCCAGCTTGCCGTGGACGGGCACGATGACCGACACCTCGGGCGCCTCCGGGTGCGGCAGCGCGAAGGGCAACAGGTCTGCGGCGGTTTCCCGGTCGGAGAAGCCGGCAACCGGGGCGATGCGGGTCGCTCTCCGCTCCTCGTGGCGGCCAAAGACAGCGTAATGGACGAGCGGGTTGATGCCTTCCGCGATGATGTCCGGGTTTTCCCGCCGGTAGACGTCCGTCTCGAACAACGGCTGGGGATCGCGCCCTTCCATCCAGCCGCTGCGCAGGTAATGCTCCAGTGGCTCGATCCCCGCCGCTGCGATGTCAGGGTTGCTGTCCTGGTAGAACGTCACGTCGAACAGCGGATGCGGGTCGCGGCCCTCCTTCCAGCCGTTGCGCAGGTAATGACCGAGCGGCTCGATCCCCGTCGCCGCAACGTCCGGATTGCTGATCCGGTAGAACGCCACGTCGAACAGCGGATGCGGGTTTCGGCCCTCCTGCCAGCCGAAGTCCAGGTAGTGCTTCAGCGGCTCGATCCCCGCCGCCGCGACGTCCGGGCTGTTGCCCCGGTAGAACGCCACGTCGAACAGCGGATGCGGGTTTCGGCCCTCCTGCCAGCCGAAGTCCAGGTAATGCTCCAGCGGCTCGACCCCCGCCACGGCAATGTCGGGGTTGGTCTCCAGGTAGAAGCGGACGCAGAACAGCGGGTGCGGGTCGCGGCCCTCCTTCCAGCCGAACAGCCGGTAGTGTTCCAACGGGTCGCCCCCCCCTGCCGCCACGTCGGGGTTGGTTTCCTGATAGAAGACCGGATCGAACAGCGCCTCGATCCGGGGTGTCGACACGGCTTTGTCCGTTCTGCCAGCAGGCGGGGTGGCCGCGAACCGGGCCAGCCGAGAAAGAAGCAAAGCGCGCATTGGGTCAACGTTCCGTTCTGTTGCGACGGTTCAAACCGAACACGTCCTGCTGTACGGCAGGGGCGGCCAGCGAAAAATCCGGACAACGCTCGGAGGCGCCATCCTTCAACCGCTTCGGACCCTGCCGGAGAATTGTGAAGGGAGCAAAGGCGTCGTCTGTATCCGCCCTACTCGGTCAGGCTCAGCAGGTAGCGGCCATACTCGTTCTTTTTCAGCGGCTCGGCGAGGCGGCGCACCTGCTCGGCGTCGATCCAGCCGGAGATGAACGCGATCTCCTCCGGACAGGCGATCTGCAGGCCCTGCCGATGCTGGATGGTGCGGACGAACTCCGCCGCCTCCAGCAGGCTGTCGTGGGTGCCGGTGTCGAACCAGCCGTAGCCGCGGCCCATCTGCTCGACCGACAGGCGGCCCGCCTCCAGATAGGCGGCGTTGACCGAGGTGATCTCCAGCTCGCCGCGCGCCGACGGCTTCACCGCCGCGGCGATGTCCAGAACGTCGTTGTCGTAGAAGTACAGCCCGGTGACTGCCCATTTTGAGCGCGGGTTGGCCGGCTTCTCCTCGATGCTGAGCGCACGGCCCTGCTCATCGAACTCGACCACGCCATAGCGTTCCGGATCGCGGACACCGTAGGCGAAGACGCGGGCGCCCTGGGTGTTCTCCCCGGCCGCGCGCAGAAGGCTGGTCAGGCCGTGACCGTAGAAGATGTTGTCGCCGAGCACCAGCGCGCAGCTGTCGTTGCCGACGAACTCGCGGCCGATGATGAAGGCCTGGGCGAGGCCGTCGGGCGAAGGCTGCACCGCGTAGGTCAGGTTGATGCCCCACTGCGACCCATCGCCGAGCACGGTCTGGAACAGCGCCTGGTCGTGCGGCGTGGTGATGATCAGGATGTCCTGAATTCCCGCCAGCATCAGCGTGCTGAGCGGGAAGTAGATCATCGGCTTGTCGTAGATCGGCAGGAGCTGCTTGCTGATCGCCCGCGTCACCGGATAAAGCCGGGTGCCGGACCCGCCGGCCAGGATGATGCCCTTCATGATCGCGCCGCCTGTGGTGGAATCGTCTTAGGATGCAGGGGTGGAAAGCAGCTCGTCCAGCACACGGTCCAGGCTGTCCTCCCAGCGCGGTGCCGCGACGCCGAACGCGGTGCGAATGCGGGTGCAGTCCAGCCGGGAGTTGGCCGGCCGGCGGGCCGGGGTGGGGTAGTCGGCCGTGGCGATGGCCAGCAGCCGCGGACGCCGGCCTGTGGCCGCCTCCAGCCGCTGGAAGACCCGCTCGGCGAAGCCGTGCCAGGTCGTCTCGCCCGTTCCGGTGAAATGGTAGGTGCCCCAGGGAACATCGTTGCCGGCGGAAATCCGCCCGGCGATGGCCACGATCGCGGCGGCAATGTCGGAGGCCGCCGTCGGCGCGCCGTGCTGGTCGGCGACCACGCGCATCTCCTCGCGCTCGCGCCCGAAACGCAGCATGGTCTTGACGAAGTTGGCGCCGTGCACGGCGTAGACCCAGGACGTGCGCAGGATGACGTGACGCGGCAGCGCGGCGCGCACCGCCGCCTCGCCAGCCTCCTTGCTGGCGCCGTAGGCGCCGAGCGGGGCGACCGGGTCGTCCTCCGTGTAGGGCGCCGGCTTGGTGCCGTCGAAGACGTAGTCGGTGGAGATGTGGATCAGCGCCGCGCCGCGCGCCGCGCAGGCCGCGGCGAGGCGGGCCGGGCCGTCGCGGTTGACGGCGAAAGCGGCCTCGCGGTCACCCTCGGCCTTGTCCACGGCGGTGTAGGCGGTGGCGTTGACGACGAGGGCAGGGGCGTGCTCCGCCACCGCCGCCGCCACCGTCTCCGGCCGGGCCATGTCGACCTCCGGGCGGGCCAGCCCGACCAGCTCCGTGCCCGGCGGCCAGGCGGCCCGCATCAGCTCGGTGCCGACCTGTCCGCTGGTGCCGAGGATGAGGATCTTCATGCCGCGTCGAGCCCCAGCCGCTCGCCGCGGTAGGAGCCGTTCAGGATGGCCTCCCACCAGGAGCGGTTCTCCAGGTACCACTCGACCGTCTTGCGCAGGCCGGTCTCGAAGGTCTCCTGCGGAGTCCAACCCAGCTCGCGGGTGATCTTGGAGGCGTCGATGGCGTAGCGCTTGTCATGGCCCGGCCGGTCGGCGACGAAGGTGATCAGCCGGTCGTGCGGCGCGCCGGCCGGGGCCAGCTCGTCCAGCAGAGCGCACAGCGTCCGCACCACGTCCAGGTTGGTGCGCTCGTTGTAGCCGCCGATGTTGTAGCTCTCGCCGATCACGCCCCTGTCCAGCACCAGCCGCAGGGCGCGGGCATGGTCCTCGACGTAGAGCCAGTCGCGGACGTTGTCGCCCTTGCCGTAGACCGGCAGCGGCTCCCCCTTCAGACCCTTCAGGATCATCAGCGGGATCAGCTTCTCCGGGAAATGGTAGGGGCCGTAGTTGTTCGAACAGTTGGTCAGGACCACCGGCAGGCCGTAGGTCTCGTGCCAAGCGCGCACCAGATGGTCGGAGGACGCCTTGCTGGCCGAGTAGGGCGAGTTCGGGCTGTAGGCGGTCGTCTCGGTGAAGAAGCCCTCGTCGCCCAGCGTGCCGAACACCTCGTCGGTGGAGATGTGGTGGAAGCGGAAGGCCGCGCGCTCGTCGGCCGGCAGCCCCATCCAATAGGCGCGCGCCGCCTCCAGTAGGCGGAAGGTGCCCACGACGTTGGTCTGGATGAACTCGCCCGGCCCGTCGATGGAGCGGTCCACGTGGGATTCCGCGGCCAAGTGCATGACCGCGTCCGGCCGGTGCTCCGCGAAGACGCGACGCAGCTCGTCGCCGTCGCAGATGTCGACCTTCTCGAACGCGTAGCGGGGATTTTCGGCCGCGCCCGGCAGCGAGGACAGGTTGGCGGCGTAGGTCAGCTTGTCGACGTTGACGACGAAGGCGTCGGTTTCGGCCAGGAGTTGACGGACGACGGCCGAGCCGATGAACCCGGCCCCACCCGTGACGAGAATGCGCTTCATCAAGACACCTGCCCCCTTTGCCAACAAGTCGTCAACACCGCGTCAGAAACACTCGCCCAATTCCGCCAGCCGCGGATGCTTGAGATCCTTGTCCGAAAGCAGAGCCTTGTCCGCCGCGACCGGCCACGCGATGCCCAAATCCGGATCGTTCCACAGCAGACCCCGGTCATGCGCGGCCGAATAGAAATTCGTGACCTTGTATACCACTTCGGTATTAGGTTCCAGTGTGCAAAATCCGTGCGCAAAACCGACGGGGACCAGAATCTGGTTCCATTCCTCGGCGCTGATGACCGCGCTGACGTGGCGCCCGTAGGTGGGCGATCCCTTGCGGATGTCCACCGCGACATCTAGGATGGCGCCCCGGACGACGCGCACCAGCTTGTCCTGCGCGAAGGGCGACAGCTGGAAATGCAGGCCGCGCACCGTGCCCACCTCCGCCGAGAGGGACTGGTTGTCCTGCACGAAGTCGTAATGCAGCCCGGCCGCCTCGAACGCCTTCTTGTTGTAGGTTTCCGAGAAGAAGCCGCGGTGATCGCCGAACTTCTTCGGGCGAATGATCTTCACGTCAGGAATGGCAAGCGCGATGACGTCCATTAGGTCAGGTGCTTTCGTTATCGAGCCAGGGTTTCGTGACGCGCGGAGGAAAGGCCAGTCCGAAATCCTCGGCGTCCAGGGACAAATTGGGGTTGTAATACGGATCCTGCGCCAGACGATCACCCCAGCGCCGGCGCATGTAATTGACCTCGCTCAGAAAACGCTGAACTTTGTCGGGCGCCGTGTCGGGACCGCGCGACGCGGACTCCAGATGGTGCAGCTCGGCGAATGGCGTCCACACGACCAGATAGCCCTGGTCGCGAATGCGCAGGCAGAAGTCCACGTCGTTGAAGGCGACGGCCAGGTTCGCCTCGTCCAGGCCGCCGACCTCCTCGAACACCGCCCGGCGCATGATCAGGCAGGCCGCGGTCACGCAGGACAGGTCCTGCGTCAATTGAGCGCGGCTGAAATAGCCGTGGGCGTCGCGGGCCAGCCCCTTGTGCCCGTGCCCGGCCACGCCGCAGATCCCGGTGATGACGCCGGCGTGCTGGACGGTTCCGTCCGCGTAGTAGAGCTTGGCGCCGACCGCCCCCACCTCGGGACGCAGCGCGTGGCTCACCATCTCCTTCAGCCAGCCGTCCCCGATCACCTCGATGTCGTTGTTGATCAGGCCGATCACCGAACCGGTCGCCTGCGCCACGGCGAAGTTGTTGATGGAGGAATAGTTGAAGGGCGCCTCGTAGCGCAGGACCCGCACCCGCGGCTCGTCCTTCAGCGTGTCGAAGTAGGCGAAGGTCTTCGCCTCCTCGCTGTTGTTGTCCACGATGATGACTTCGAGGTCGGGGTAGTCGGTGCGCTGGAGCAGCCCGTCCACGCAGCCCTTCAGCAGGCCGACCTTGTCGCGCGTCGGCACGATCAGCGACACGCGGGGCAACGGGTTGGGGAGGGCGTAGCGGATGCGGGTGAAGCGGTGGGTGGAGGGCGAGGTCTCGACGCTGGCCTGGATCCCGCGCCGCTGGAAATGCTCGGTCAGCGCGCGGTGGGCCGCCGCCGTGGCGCGCGGCAGGTCGACTGTGGAGAAGGCGGTGGACTCCGCAAAGACCCGCCAGTGGTACAGGATCGCCGGAATGTGGCGGATGCGCTCCGGCGTGGTGGCCTCCACCGCGCGCAGGGTCAGGTCGTAGTCCTGGCTGCCCTCGAATCCCTCGCGGAAGCCGCCGACCCGCTCGATCAGGGAGCGGCGGAACACACCGAGGTGGTTGACCATGTTCTGGCCATGCAGCAGGTCGAGGTTGAAGTCCGACTTGAAATGCGGGTCGTGGCGCCGCCCCCCGGCGTCGATCTTGTCCTCGTCGGAATAGAGGATGTCGGCGTCGGGATGGCGGTTCAGCTCGACCGCGACCATGTAGAGCGCGTGCGGGGTCAGGCGGTCGTCGTGGTCCATCAGGGCCACGAACTCTCCGGCCGCCAGTTCCAGGGCGCTGTTGCTGGCGGCCGAAATGTGGCCGTTCCGCTCGCGCCGGACCACCTTGATGCGGCGGTCCCGGGCCTGGTATTCGGCAAGCAGCGGGGCGACGTGCGGCGCCGTGGAGGCGTCGTCGGCGATGCACAGCTCCCAATCAGGATAGAGCTGCGCCAGCACGGAGTCCAGTGCCTCGCGCAGGTAGGCCTCCGGCGTGTTGTAGACCGGCATGACCACGGAGATCAGCGGGCGCCGCGCCAGCCGCGCCGCGTCGGCCCGGATCGCCGCAAGCTCCTCGGTATCCAGCGTGTCGTACAGCCGCACCCAGGTTGCGTAATCGGCCGCCCGGTCGCCCGGCAGCAAATCCTGGGCGACCTGCTGCTTGGTCGCCTGCCAGCCGTGCCGCACGAGGTGCGACAGCAGGCGCCGCGGGTTGCGCCGGGCGTAATCCAGCAGCAGGTGGGCCCGCCCGATCTCACGGATTGTGAAATCGGCGATGTCGAAGGACATCGGCCGGGTGGCCGGGTCAAAGCGCAGCGCGAGGGTCTTCGGCGGCAGCAGGGCGAGTTGGTTGACCTCCCCGATGGTGTCCACCGGCAGGCGGATCGCCGTCCGCTCGTCGAACCCCTGCCCGCCGTCCGCGTAGAGGAGGGGCGTGAGCGGGGCGGAGGCGTGCCGCACCTTGTAGGAGATGACGCACCAGCGGCTGGGCAGCCGCCCGAGGTCGGACTGCAGCAGGAAGGCGGGATCGCCGCCGGTGCTCTCGTAGCCGCCGTCGGCGGCCGGCTTGATGTCGCTGTGCGGCACCAGCGACATCCGGTGGACGCAGCGGCGGTAGGCGCGGCTTACCTCGTGGTAGACGTGGCCGCACTGGCGCACAGGGGCCGACAGCCTCCAGGAGGTCGAGGCGAGGATGGTGCCGATCTGCTGTTCCCGCTGCGCGAGGAGATCGCGCAACGCGTCGATCGTCCGCCCCTGCATCGCCAGGTCGCGCTCCTGCCGGCGCAGGCAGCCTTCGGCTTCGGCGAGGGCGCGGTCCCGGTCGGCGGCCTCGTTCCGGAGCGACGCGACCATGGCGTGCAGCGACGCAATCTCGGCCTGGAACACCGTGCGATCGGCTGCGGCGCCGGCGCGCAGCCGCTGTCCCTGCTCCTCCAGCTCCTGGATGGTTTCGGCCCGGACCACGCGGTCGCCCAGCCGCTGGAACAGCAGCCGGGTCGTCTCCAGCGCTTCGCCGCCCTCCGCCTGCACCGCGAACAGCGTGCGGACCGCCTCGGGCAGGTCGTCCCCGACACCGAGCACGCCGAGCCCGTGGGAATGCAGGAAGGTGAAGGAGGGGTGCGCCGCCGACAGCTCGTCCCACAGCCGCCAGACGCCGAAATCGTCGCGGCGTTCGGCGATGTCGTGGAACAGCACCACGCCGCGGCGGCTCATCTTCGGCCGCCACGCCTCAAAATCATGGCGCACCGCCTCGTAGGTGTGCAGCCCGTCGATGTGCAGAAGGTCGATCGAACCATCGGCGAAGTCGGCCAGGGCCTCGTCGAAGGTCATCCGCATCAGGCGCGAGAAAGCCCCGTAGCGGGCGTCATGGTGCGCGGCGAAGGTCCGGTAGACCTCCTCGCCGTAGTGGCCGGCCTGCGGGTCGCCGGCCCAGGTGTCGACGGCGGAGCAGGCCGTCGGCAGGCCAAGATGCTGCACCGCTTGGCAGAAGGCGGCATAGGAGTTGCCGCTGTGGGTCCCAAGCTCGACGAAACGCGCCGGACGCAGCACGTCCATGATCCAGAAGGCGAAGGGCGTATGGCCAAGCCAGGGCGGGGGGTCTGTGACGAGATCAGGGTCAAGCAGGCTGATCGGTCGGAACAGGCGGCCCGGATTATCAGATCCCGGAGCCTTCACGTACAAATCCACAATCGCCTCTTGTCTTGCCTCGTCCGACATCACCGCCGGAACTCCATGGCTTGTCTGGAAATGACGAACAGATATCCTTTATGAAGAAGCATGCTGTCAAACCCGATTACCCGAGGCCATGCCCCCGCCCCGGATCGGCGGCAGAGATACGCTGGCACACTTGAGAATGCAAGGCGAACGCCTGTGTTCTTGCCCTGGCCCGATCCGCCCGGCCGGCCCCGCGGATCGGCGCCTCAGGGGCCGGTCACGTCGAAGGGAACGGGCTCCGTCCGCAGGCCGGCGGCCGGATCCACCACCTCCAGCCAATGCCGCCCCGGTGCGTCGATCCGGTCGGCCGGGACCAGGGCCGACACCACGTCGCCGGCCACCGTGCTCACCAGCGGCACGCCGTCGAACCGCACCTGGGCCGCGCCGCTGAGGCCGGAGACCGACAGCCAGAGCGCCGAACGGCCGTCGGGCTGCCGGTTGAACGGCACGCCGGCCGGGGTCGCGGTCGGGCCATAGGCCTTGACCTGGACGATCCGGGCCTGCCCAGCCGCCTGCTCCAGGATGTAGGCCGTGCCTCCGGGGATCGGGACGACGATGCGGTAGCGCTCGCGCACGACGTCCATGTAGCGCGCCGCCCAGACCGCGAAGCGCGAGGCGTCCGTCTCGTTGGGCGCCCAGTCCTGGACGATGATGACCGGGGGCCGCACGGACGCCGTCAGGGCGATCGCCTGGTCGATCCAGCCCGGACGGATGTTCGGCGTGTTGTCGTCGACGTAATGCTCTTTGAACAGCATCCGCCGTTCCGCCATGAAGGCGTATCCAGGGCAGTAGGGAACGCAGACGATGCGGTCGTCCGGTCCGGAATTGGCGCGGATGATGCGGTTGATCGTCTCGTACTGCTGCTTTTCCGCCGCGGACACCGTGACGTCGATGCCGGGGCCGATGCTCATCCGCACGTCGCGGCCCTGGCGCTGCGCCAGGACGCCGACTCCCGGCACCTGGACGCCGTGCAGGACGAACAGCCCGGCCTGCGCCGCCAGGACGAACAAGACGGCCCCGCCCGCCGCCCGCCCCGCTCCGGTCTTGCGGAGCCCCGGCGCGGACAGCAACCGGACGGCGGCAACCGCGGCCAGCAGCAGGTAAGCGTGCATGAAGGTCGCGAAATGGATCCAGCCCGGCCGGAAGAGGGCGAAGATCGGCCACTGGCTGCCGGCGATCATCAGGACCGCCACGTTCATGAGGTTTTCCTGCGCGTCACCCGGACGCCGGATCCAGCGCCATACGACGTAGGCCGCGAACGCGGCGAGGCCGAGCATGGTCGAGTAGATCAGGAAGGCGAAGACCCGGTCGCCGGCGTCGCTCCCGAACAGCGCCGACACCGGCAGGATGCGCAGGAAGCCCGCGTCGGAAGCCTTGCCGCCAACCATGTTCGACAGGCTGGGCGATTCCAGGATGAAGTAGAAGATGCGGCGCGGGTAGGTCAGGTAATCGTCGAGGACGGCCGGCAGATACCCGTGCAGGCGGGCGTGGAGGAAGAGGGGCGCCATGGTCGCGGCGATGGCCGCCACCATCAGAAGGCTGGAGCGGAGAAGGCCGAGCAGACGCCCCACAATCGTGCCGTGAGCGTACCAGCAGCGCAGGGCCAGAAGCCCCCAGAGACAGAGCACGAAGAAATACCCGAAATCCGGCCGGAGCATGAAGGTGATCCCGACCGCCATCGATGCGAGCAGCAATTCCCGACCATCGCGCCCGACCGGAGCCCGCGCCAGCAACACCAAGGCGGCCAGATTGAGGCCGAGAGAGAGGGAGCGCACCGCCGATGCGGAGAAGGGGGGCACCAGGACAAAGATGACCGCCACCAGCAGAGACACCCAAACCCGCTTGGTCGCGAGATAAGTACCAAGGAACAAAAGGCACGAGACCAAGAAAATAACAGTGTACAGCGTCAACAGGATCGCGTTGTAGTCGACACCAGTGACCTTGAAAACAGCTGCGCCGATCGCGTACCAGAGCACCCCGTACCCGACGAAATCGCCAGGAACCGCACCACGATGCATCTCGTAAACAGTTTGTGCATAAGAACCAACATCACCCCACTCAAATCCATAATTAAAGAAACTGCCAAACACTAAAAAAGATATCAAAGTGATTACCGGCAGAAACATAAAGCAATGGCACTTCTTTCCAGTCCCATTGATACGCGCAAGTACGGCCTGCAGCATGGATTCCTCTAAATATCACCGGCAACGAGCCCATCAAGCCTGCCAGATTTTGATTGAAAACTGGCATGCCCGAAGCCCGTGATGCATCGGCGGGGTGGGAAAAGCCAGGACCGGTTCACGCTCTCGACCGGGGAGATTTACCTTTCTTTCGAGCGCCCTTCAACCACGGCCTCTCCACCGAAACGGGCTGGAACGGTCACCAGGGTCCGGTTGATCGCCCGGCGCCTTGGTTGATCGACTGTCGCCGGTGCTCGTATAGTGTCTGGCCCTCAGACTTGGATGAACGTCGATATGCGCAATTTCCGTAGGCAATGGGCACCCCGCACCGCGTGTACATCCGCATGACGACACGCACGGGCACACCGAATTCATGCCCGGCCTGCGCCTCGATGCACGCTGAAGGGCTGCCGATTCCTGTCATGGACCGCGCCATGCTGAGCGACGGGCGCATCCATTCCAGTCCTCTCGACAAGATGCGGTGCACCGCTTGCGGCCTCATCCGCCACAGGCGTCGCCTGGGACCCGAAGAGGTCGCCGCCATTTATGGCTTTGAATACAGCCTGCCTGCGATGACCGGCAGCGCAGAGGACATGCGCGGACAGGCTTATGCCGATGTGATCGCCAACGTCGTGGCTCCCCTCGGAGCCGGCGCACGCCTGCTCGACGTCGGCTGCGGATCAGGCGCCATGCTCTCGGCCCTGCTTGCCAGAAACGAACTGATCCACGCCGTCGGCATTGATCCTGCCCAGCCGCGGCCCCGCACCGGCGCGGGTGGCAGACTGCAACTGCTGCGCGGCCTGCCGGAGCAGCTTTTGGACGGCCGCGACACCTTCGATGCCGTCGTATCGATCAACACCATCGAGCATGCGGCCGATCCGGTCGCGTTTCTGGAAACCCTGAGGCGCCTCCTGCGGCCCACGAGCCCAAGCGCCTCCGGAAACATCGTGATCGTCTGCCCGGCGGCCACGCCGGCCAATAATGAACTCCTCTTTTACGATCACTTGTGGACGATCACGCCCGCGGCGATGGCGTGCTTCACAGCCAAGGCCGGCTTACACCTCCAGGCGCACCGCCCCTTGAGCGGGCCGCTTGCGGGCTTTCAGCTTTTTGTTCTGGCGGCTGATGCCGCCGCTGACAGAACCGGGCCGAACGCGTTCAAGCAGGACGCCGCCACACCGGGCAATGGGACGGCCGAAGACGCGGCAGCCTATCTCCAGGCTTGGCAAAACCTCGATGGCTGCTTTGCCGACGATATCCGAAGGCTTGGGCGGCCGGTTCAAATGTTTGGCGCCGGACAGATGGCCGCGCTTCTGCGCGCTTACGCACCACGCAGCTGGGCATGCGTCGAGCGGCTTGTGCTCGACCATCCGCAGGAAGCCTGGCCGCTGGACCGGGCGGTCGCCCCGTACGCCGGCAGCGACCACGCATCCGGTTGGATAACCCTTGTCGCCGTGCATCCGGCGGCCCAGAATGCCGTCGCCGCAAGAATTCTCGCCGATGGCGGTCTGCCTTTGGCCTTGCCCCCGTCGATTCGCCATTGATCCAGGAGACGAGATGACCGGACACATCGCCCAGAGCTACGGGATCCGTGAACGCGTCCCGGTCGAGAACGCGGTTGATGCCGCGGTCGAGTCTCTGCGGACCCTTGGTTACGCGCTTGTCGACGGCGGGTATGACGAGGCCGAACTCGCTGCCTTTTCCCAAGCCTTCGACAACGCCCATGCCGCCGCCCATGCGGCGGCCGGTGGGCGCAAGGCGCTTGAGCCCATCGACGAGCACAACACGGTTCGCGTGCCCTTCGCCTACGACCGTCGCCTGCTCGCCCTCGCGCTCAACCCGCGCATCCGGGAGATCACCGCCCGCCTTATCGGCGGCTACCAAGTGCTCTCACAGCAAAACGGCATCATCAACCCACCCAACCTCCAGCCCTACAATCAGGCGGCCTGGCACCGGGACCTTCCGTACCAGCACGTCGTCTTCTCGCGTCCGCTGGCGATCAATGCCCTGTTCTGCCTGGACGAATTCACGATGGACAACGGGGCGACGCTGGTCCTGCCGGCCACGCACAAACAGGAGGAGTTCCCGTCCGGACACTTCGTCGAGCGGTGCGCCATCCAGGTAACGGCGCCGCGGGGGCACTACATCGTCCTCGACTCAATGATCTTCCACACCGGCGCCACGAACCGCACGGCAATTGCGCGACGCGCCATCAACAATGTTTACATTTCCCCCATCCTTCGCCAGCAAATCGATCTGCCGGCTTTCCTTGGGGAACACTTTACGGACGATCCCGATCTGCGCCGTCTGCTCGGCTACGAGGTAACGACGCCACGCTCCGATGCCGAGTATTTCGAGGCGCGCCGCCGGAAGCTTCAGGGTTGATCATCCGCAGGCCGATCATCGGCAGATTGGGCGGACGCCGCGCCGGCGCCCGCCGTCAATCCTCCAGGATCGCCAGGCCGAAGCCTTCGCGCCCGTAGCCGTTGCCGTTGTACAGCATGTAGCGGCGGCCCGCGTGATCGAAGACGCACGGGTAGGTCCGTTCCGTGTCCTCCCAGGGCTCGGGCGTGCCGAGGAAACGCAGGCCGTCGTCGTGCCGCTCCCAGGACTCCCCGTCGACGGAACGGGCGAAGCCGAGGGCATAGCCGGGCCGGCGCCGCGCGTACCACATCGACAGCGTGCCGTCCGGCTCGCGCAGCACGCAGGGGCGGGACACCGCGAACTCCCGGGGATCGGCCGCGCCGGCGAGCCCGACGACCACGCGGTCAGACGGCGTCCAGGTCACCAGGTCGGCGGAGCGCGCCTCCTTCACCACATGGACCATCTCCAACCCCTCCGCCCCCCAGGAGAGGTGCGAGCCGAACCACATGCGCCAGCCGTCGCCGTCCCGGATCACCCAGGGATAGCCAACGGTGAGCGGGTTCTCCCGGCTGCGCCCGACGACCGGGACCGGCGAGGCGCGCTCGAAGCTCCCGCCCCCTTCCGGATCCCCCGCGGCGGCACCGCCGACGGCCAAGCCGATGAAGTTGGTGAATGGCACGGTCCGAAGCACCGTCCAGCCGAGATAGAAGCCGTACAGCCGCCCGTCCCACGGAACGACGCAGCCCATGGTGACGCCGTCCGCGTCGAAGGCGCCCCGCGCGCCCGGCGACAGCACCGGACCAAGCGGCGAACCGAGGGACTCGAAACGATCGCCGTCCAGGCCGATGTCGATCGCCGCGACGGAGGACCGGTTGCCCGCGTCGCGCACGGAAAAGAAGACCCGAATCCGCTGACCGGACAGCGGCAGAACCGTAGGGTAGCTGGCGTGGCTGGCGGCCCAAGGGGCCTGCTGGGAACCGATGGCAAACCCACCCTGCACACGCCCCAGAGGCCGCCAGACGTTCCGGAAGGGATGGTCGTTCGTCATGCCTGCTCGATCCCCGTGGCCTGACCGCGGCGTCAGATGGACTTGAGGCGCGTGCTTTTGACGCGCCGCTCCTCCGTGTGGTCGGCCACCATGTGGACGCTTTCGGGCGCGGTGTCCTTGATGATCAGGCCGCCGGCGCCGACCAGCGTGAAATCTCCCAGCGTGACGTGGTCCCGGATCGTCGCGTTCACCCCGACGAAGCAGTTCGCGCCGACCTTCACGCCGCCGGACACCACCACGTGGGACGTGATGAACGCGTTGTCGCCGATGCTGCTGTGGTGCCCGATGTGGTTGCCGCTCCACAAGGTGACGTTGTCGCCAATCGTCACGAAGGGCTGGATGGTGTTGTCCTCCAAGATGAAGGCGTTTTCCCCGATGCGGTCGGTGTACACCGTCGCCCGCGGGCTGATGTAGCTGGCGAGCCGGTAGCCGAGCGCCTTCAGCGCCGCGCATTTCGCGGCCCGCAGCCGGTTCATCGACTGATAGGACAGCGCCACGAAGGCGTCGTGACGGTCGGGCGGAAAACGCACCGCCACCTCCTCCAGAGCGACGAGGGGACGGCCGAACCGCTCATCCTCATTGCGGTAGGCGGCGTCCACGATGAAGGCCACGACCTCCCGGCCGGCTTCCTGCGTGAAGTAGAAGTCGGCGAGTTCGGCGATGTCGCCGGCACCGAAGACAACGATGGGCCTCATGGCTTCTCCTCCGGGGCGGTGCGGACCAGCACCGTGAACTCGTACAGGCCGTAGTCGTGCCGCAGGGCCACATGGCGCCCGAACCGCCCGATGCACCAGTCGAGCATCTCCGACGGCGAGGCGTAGTAGAGCCTTGGGTCCATGCGGTCACGGTCCGAGTAGGCGGTCAGGACGTTGAAGGCGATGCCGCGCCGCGCCCGAACCGCCATGGTTTCGATGGTGCCTCGGATGAAGGCGCGCCAGTCCTCGTCCGGAATGTCGAAACGGACGTTGAAGATGCCGCTGGCGACGACATAATCGGCCTCGGCCGGGGTATCGCCCTCGTCGAACCGCACGCCGGTCAGGCTGGCCTGGACAGCGCGCGCCGTTCGAACCATCTCGGCGGAGATGTCGTAGCCATGGTACGGGTTCGCCCGCCCGGCGCGGCGCAGGTAGGCGGCCAAGGCTCCGTAGCCGCATCCAAGCTCCGCAATGGTCCCCGAGGGATCATCACCGACCAGATCCAGGAGGCGGGCGAAGCGCAGTTCCTGGCTGTGCTCATCCCGCCAGTCCACGCCACGGGCCGTGGCGCCGTGTGCCGCCAGCTTCCCATCATAATAGTCCGCGATGCGGTGAAGCAGCGGAGAGCGTGTCATTGCCGGACCTCCTCCAAAGCAGGGCTGACCCGGTGGACCGAGGCCACGATGGCGCGCGGACGCCGTTTCACCTCCAGGAAAATCGTCCCGATGTAAATGGCCAGCAGACCGTTGATGAAGGTCAGGAAGCCGCAGAACAGGACCAGCGCCACCATCACCGACGTCCAGCCCGGCACCCCGATCCCGGTGATGAAGTAGCGCGCAAACAGGACGACGATGGTGACAAGAGCACCAATGCTGACCAGGATGCCCGCCAGGAACACCCCGATAAGCGGCGCGATGGAGAAGGACGTGATCGCCATCAGGAACAGCCGCAGCAGCTTCTTGGCCGTATAAGAGGTCGGCGATCGCGATTCCTTGTGGATCGGGAATGGGATCTGGCGGAATCCGGCAACGTGCATGATGCCAACCAGAAAGATCTCCCGTTCCTCAAAGGAGAGCAGGGCATCGACATAGCGTCGCGTCATCAGCCGGGCCGTCGCGACGTCGCGCGGGAAATCCAGGTCGCTGAGAATGTCGAGCAGACGGTAGAAACCCTTGCGGCAGGACTGGTAGAGCGGGTTGCCCTTCGGCCGTATCTGGACCCCGTAGACCACGTCCGCCCGCTTCTCGGCCAGCATCCGATGGAAATCCACGGCCCAGAGCGGATCCTCCTCAAGATCGCCGTCCATGACCATGACTAGGTCGCCCGTGGCGATGCCGAGCCCCGTCCACAGAGCCTTGTGCTGCCCGAAATTCCGCGACAGGTCGACGACGACGACGTGGGGGCCGCGCTCGGCCAGGGCGAGGGCAACGTCGAGCCCGTCGTCAGGAGACCCGTCGTTGACGAACACGACTTCGTGCTCGAAACCCAGCCGGCGGGCCGCTTCGGCAGCCCGTTCGGCGAAAGGCTCGATGTCGCCGGCCGTGCGGTAGATTGTCGTGACGAAGGAAAGCTTCACGGAGACGCGACCTCGGCAAGGGGGCGGCAGTGGGCGGCGGCATCGGGGCCGAGCGCGAAGAGGACGTCGATCACCGAAACGGCGTGGTCGAAGGCGGGACCGCGCTGCGGGTAGGGGGGGTAGGGCCCGTAACCCATCCAGTCCACCGCGATCCCGGCCTCTGCGAAAGGAGCCTCGTCCAGGTAGTCGCGCGCCGAGGGTCCCGACAGGTAGCGGGTGGCGCCGACCTTGCGGCAGATGTCCAGGAGCCGGTCTCCGCGCCGCCCCTGCGCATCGAGCGCGCGATCGCGGACAACCCTCGTCGCGAGGCCGAGCCGGCGCATCAACGCGGTGAGGAACAACTCGTTTACCTCCGTCAGAAGGGTGAGACGGTCCGCCTGCTCGTACAAAGCCTTCAGCGCGGGCGCCTCCTCGGCGAAGAAGGGTGCACGCCGATAGGTCAGCTCGATGGAGCGCCAATGCTTTTCGGCCCAGGGCTCAGCGAAGCCGACCTCCTCAATCGGCTGTTCGAAGCGAGACTTCGTCACGACAGGAATGGTGAGCCAAATTGGCCCGTCGGGCGTCATGATGCGGTTTCGATTGTGCCAGTGCCGCTTGGCGTACTGGGCGCCGTCCAGGATCACGTAGAGATCCGTCCGGCCGATCAGATCGAAGAAGCCCTTCCACGGAATGTAGCAGGACTGGATGATCGACACTCTCATCGGGTCTCCGTTGCGGCTCCCGCCTTGCTGTTCTGATGGTTCGGACATGTCCAATTCCATGTGCCCCGCAGTTCTGAGCGGGCAGACCATCCCATCTGCGGCAAACCTTTCATCGAACCGTCTCTTCCTTACCGGCACACCAGATTATTAAGACCCCTTTGGGGATGCTGGCAAGCAACGCGAACGGAATGTGGGAGGTCGGCAGGGAGATTCAGAGGCTCTGCTTGGCTCAAGGCCGAACCAGCTTTGAGGGCCCGCAGCGGACGTTGTCGAGATCGAAGCGCGACGTCCGCGCCAGATATTCAACGTCAAGCGTACCGCCAAACCGCTCGGCACAGTAGGCGCGCAGCAGAGGGGTCAAGTGGCTGGACGTGATAAGCGGCAATCCTTCGGCCGAGCGAAAAGCTTGGATTACGGCATCCGGACTGCCGCCGATTTGCGCAACGGCCCAAGGGGCGAGGGAACTCGCCCCCAGCCCATAAAGGCGAAGCTTCGGCATCTCCTCCCGCAATGCTAAAGGACGGTAAAGCCATTCGAAAGGTAAAGCTCCACCCCAGACCACATACACCCGTGCCGGATCAGCCTTCCTCGACAGCACAGCCTCACTCTCCCGGACAGCCTCGGCCGCGTCGAGCGCTTGGGGAACGCGGTACCCTAGCGAGAACACCATGGCCCCTAATGCCGCCACTGTTATGACCATCTCAGGAAAAAGCGGCAAAGCGGTTTGCGGCGCGCGCGGCAACATGGCCACCGCGACACAGGCCAGCACGACTAACGGCGGATAATAAATGCGTGAGACGCCGAGCCGCCCGCCAGCTGTAAGGAACAGCGCAAGGCCGACCAGAAGGAACACACCCAAGCTCAGCCGTACCAAGGCCGTCCCGCGTAGCCAGATACTGGCCACCAGCAGCAGTGATATCACCGCAAGCATGTCGGCCTCAGCGAACTGTGCCATGAGCCCGCTTAGCCGAGCAGCACTAAGCCCGAAAAAGGCGGGCAACCCCACCACTTCCAGCGCTGCGCGCATAGCGTCGGGAGAGGAGAGGCGGGTGTCCACCAGCCACCAGTTTTCCACCATTGAAAGGTCGTTCAAACTCCAACCGGCCGCAGCCAACGCCTTTGGATCGGCAGCCACACGGGGCGCGGCGTTGAAGTCTGTAAAGGCGGCGCGCAGCAAATTCTGGGCATGGTGAGCAGTCCACTCTGGCGCGGACAACAGGAGGTTCTGGTGCCATTGCGCGGCTAGAGCCAGCAACAGCAGAATTACCCCCGCCGCCCACACCCGGCGATCCTGAACCAGCGCGGGCCGCAGCAGGAAAGGAAGGGCCACTGCCGCCACGAACAGAAAGAGGTGGTCGCGCATCAGGATGCTAGCCAAACCCAGCACCGTGGCGGCCGCCAGCACCGACACGCGGGGTCGAGCCAGGTAAGCCAGCATCGCCAACACAGTAGCCAAGGCCAGGAATCCTGCAATCACTGTGAACTGCGGCGCGAAAACCGCACGGATTCCCACCGCTATAACGACCGCTAGATTCAACCGGACACGCCCGTTCAACTCGGTCAGGAAGGCGAAGATCGCAGCCATTGCCACGACTTGCGCTCCCATGAGATAGACACCGTAACCGGACAAACCAAAGGGCCAGCCCATCGCCTGAATCGCCAAACCCTGCCAGACATTGGAAAACAGCAACAGAGGCGTTGGCTGGCCGGCGATGCCGAAACCGTGGGCCATCATCATCATGGCCACATCATCGTTCGTCTCAAACCGGATGCCAAACCACCGCTCCACAAGCAGGGTAAGCATGGCAAAGGCCAAAAGGCCCAGCAGAAAACGGCGGTGCGTCGCAGTTGACCGTTCCATACCCATCACCGCTCTGCCTGCTTAACCTCTGTCAGCCTGCGACTCCCGAGCCGATGCGCTGCGGCCGGGAATGCGGGATGACCGGATCGTGGCTGGCCTGTGATCAGCCCATCGCTTCGTTTCCAGCGATGGACTTTCTGTTGTCAGATGCAGCTTCATAAGGTAAACAATCCATCCATTCTAGAAAGAGGCAATCATGGACAAGTACATATTCATCGGCGGAACCCTTCTGCTTACAGCATTTGGGCAGATTTTGATCAAGTTTCGCGCACTTACTCTTGGCGGTGCAGGGTCAGATCGACTCGCCTACTTGAAGGGGATGTTTCTTGACCCGCCAGTCTGGTTGGGTCTCGGAGGCGCCGTTTTGGCTTCGGTCTGCTGGATTCTGGCGTTGCAGAAGCTCGATGTGTCGGTGGCCTATCCTTTTATGGCCTTGTCCTTTCTGATCGTACCGCTCGGCGCCAGCATCACCTTGGGTGAGACGGTCTCACTCCAGCAGTGGGTTGGTTTCGGTCTGATTGTTCTGGGGGTTTCCGTAGCCGCGGGTGGCGTAGGGCGCTGACGAGTAAGCAGCGCTCCTGCCAACGGCCGTTGGGACAGTCTTACAGTATAGCTTCGATATGGTGGCTGGCCCGCTCGATGACGCGCTGAACAGCGTCCCCCATCTTCGGGTAGAGCGGCAGCCGAACCAAACGCTGGCTGACGTCCTCCGTTACCGGCAAATCGCCGACCGGACGGCCGAACCGCTGCCCGGCGGGAGCCGAGTGAAGCGGGACATAATGGAAGGGAGCGTGGATTTGGTCGTCCAGCAGACGGGCAATCACCTCCTGACGGGCCTCCAAGCTCGGCATCAGAAGGTAATAGAGATGCGCGTTGTGCGTGCAGTGCGGTGGAACGAAGGGAAGCCCCACACCACGATGTCGGTAGTCGGCAAAAGCTGCATCGTAGCGCATCCAATTCGCCATGCGCTCCGCCTGGATCGCGCCGGCCCGTTCGAGTTGGCCATAGAGGAACGACGCGATCAGTTCACCCGGCAGGTAGGAAGAGCCCACGTCGACCCACGTGTACTTGTCGACTTGGCCACGGAAGAACTGCTTCCGGTTGGTGCCCTTGTCGCGGATGATCTCGGCCCGGTCGGCGTAGGTCCGGTCCCGTAGGAGCAGGGCGCCGCCCTCTCCGGAGATGATGTTTTTCGTTTCGTGGAAGCTGAAGGTTGCCAAGTCACCAATGGCTCCCGCGGATTGCCCGCGGTACTGGGAACCGAAAGCGTGGGCTGCGTCTTCGACCACGGCCAGCCTGTGGCGGCGGGCGATGGCGCAGATTGCGTCCATTTCGGCCACCACGCCGGCATAGTGGACCACGTAGATGGCCTTGGTACGGGGAGTGATCGCGTCGGCAATCAGCGTCTCGTCGATGTTCAGGGTGTCGGGACGGATGTCCACGAACACCGGCACCCCCCCCCGCAGCACGACTGCATTCGCGGTCGAGACGAAGGTGAAGGACGGCATGATGACCTCGTCGCCCGGCCCGACGTCGAGAAGGATGGCGGCCATTTCCAACGCGGCCGTGCAGGAATGGGTGAGCAACGCGGCTTGGGCGCCCGTGAATTCTGACAGCCAGCTGTGGCACAGACGCGTGTAGTGCCCGTCCCCCGCCAGTTGACCGCGGCCGATTGCTTCCCGGATCAGGTCGAGTTCCCGGCCGGCGGCGACGGGAAGATTGAAGGGAACTTTCATCGGTCGCATATCCTCATCGCTGCCGGGACGCAAACGAGACCGATCGTGTTCACCTGGCCCACTCAGTTGCTTTCCCGTGTCCCGCAACCGTCCCGCGGTTTCCCCTGTATAGCCTGTCCTAGAAGGCATTCCCACCTTTTCGGGTAGGTTGTTCCTACGAACGGCGATCGGGCCTGCTTCCCGGTCAGACGACGTCGGCGAAGCCCCGGCGGGTCTTCGTGAACCACGCATAGCCAAGCCAGGCGATGACCCAGGCGGCCAGCGTGACCAAACCCCAGTCGACCAAAGACGGGAGCCGTCCCCAGAACAGCAGGTCCTTCGACTGCTCCAGGATCGGGGTCAACGGATTGAGATGGATGAAGAGGCGGAACCGCTCCGGCACCGCGGAGACCGGGTAGAAGATGGGGCTGAGAAACATCAGCACCGTGACGCAGACACCCACCACCTGCCGGATGTCGCGCAGGAAGACGCCCGCCGAGGACAGGAACCAGGACAGCCCCAGCGTCATCAGCGACAGCGGCACGAGCACCAAGGGCAGCAGCAGCGCCGTTGCCGGCGGCAGGCCCAGGAACAGCAGGTGGAACAGCAGCAGGATGGCCACCCCGATCCCGGCGTTGACCAGGGCCACCGCCAGGACGACCACCGGCAGAATTTCCAGAGGGAAGACGACCTTCTTGATGTAGCTGGCGTTTTCCAGCAGCAGGCCGGGGGCGCGGTTGATGCAGTCGGCGACGATCGTGAACAGGATCAGCCCGGAGAACAGCAGCAGGGCGAACTGCGGGCTGCCGCCGTCGCCCGTTCCCCAGCGCGCCTGGAAAACGGTGGTGAAAACAAAGGTGTAGACGCCCAGCATCAGAAGCGGATTGATGACCGCCCACAGGATGCCCAGCAGGGATCCCCGGTAGCGGGCCGCCAGTTCCCGTTTGGCCAGGCGCGCGATCAGATGCCGGTGGTGCCAGACGGTACGGAACATGGCGGACGGACCGGCGCCGAACCCCGCGCCCAGAGGATTCGCAGAGGGCGTGATCAGCAAGCTTCAGGATTCCCTTCTTTCAGTGGCGCGACCATAGCGGCCGTTGTCCCCGGGTTCAAGGGCGGGGGCTGGCCCCATCCCGCAAGGCGGCGGCCAGCCGCGGCGCGGTGACCGGAAGGGCGTAACGCTTCTCCACCAGCCGTCGGCCGGCCGCCCCCATGCGGGCCCGCAACTCCGGGTCGGCGGCCAGCCGGCCAAGCGCGTCGGCCCAGGCGTCTTCGCCCTCGGCCAGGAAGCCGTTCACTCCATGCTGCACCAGGCTGGTGTTGACGCCGACCGGGGAGGCGACGACCGGCCGGCCCGCCGCCATGTACTGGATCAGCTTGTAGCCGCACTTGCCGCGTTCCCACGGGCTGTCCGGCAGGGGCATGATGCCGACGTCGATGCGGCCCAGCTCTTCGGTCTCGCTCTCCTCGCGCCACGGCACGCAGGTCGCCGGCACCGGCAGGGCGAGGTCGGAGGCCCCGACGACCCGTAGCCGCACGGCTGTTCCGAGCCGGGCGAGCGCCCCGCCGACCATGCCGAGATAACGCGCCGTGGACGGCGAGCCGATCCACCCCACAATCGCCGGACTACCAGCCGCGGCGGGAAAGGGAAGCACCGGGTAACGCGCGGCATCCACCACCGTCGGCAGGATCCGGACGTCGGCGCAGCCGGCGCCGCGCGCCCAGTCGGCCAAATAGGGGTTGCCGGCCAGTACGATCCGCGCGTTGCGGGCGAGCGTCGCGAACTTGCCGCCGAGCAGCGCCCGCACCGGCGCCCACCGGTGGCCTGCGTAGCGCTCGAACCAAGCGTCATCAATGTCCATGACGTAGGGGACGCGGCCGAGCCCCGCCGCCGCTTCCGCCCCGAAGGGCAGCCAGGGCAGGGCTTCCTTCTCCAGCCAGATCAGGTCATACCGCCGGGACGACCGCAGCGCAGCGGCGCGCCGGGCATAGGCGGCGGCGATCCGGCGCCGGTCGGCCCGCTCCCCGTCGTAGAGCCTGCGCAGGTAATCGTCGTCGAGCAGCGGGGCTTCGGTCACCCGGAAGCCGATGTCGCGCAGGGCCGGCAGATAGGCGAGGAAGCGCAGCCGGCTGCTCGCCCCCAGCCGGCCGTAGCGGGTCAGCATCAGGATCGAAGGGTCGGTCACCGGGCCACGTCCTGATACCGTCCGTTCCGTTGAGCGCAACGCTTGGCCGTCATTGGGTGCCGGTTGGGAGTTCGGAAGGGTGGTTGGAAACGAGGTGTCTGGAATGTTGTCGCGACCGGAAGGGGGGAGCGCTTGGAGTCTTGTCGCGTCCTCCCGCAGGACGGCGTTAGCCCATGAGCTGCGACATCTTGCGCTCTGGAATGGGCGGCGGCGAGGGATGGAGGAGAAGGCCGTACTCTTCCACGTCCACCCGCGCATCGGGATAGACGGCAAGCGCCAGCTGCAAAGCCTCGATGAAGCGTTTGCGGAAATCGCGCAGTCGGGCGTAGCCGGCGCCGAACTGCTCGAACACCGCCGGCCAGGTGATGGTCGTCGACTTGTTCAGGCTGTGCAGCCGGTAGGCCAGCCAGATGTAGATGTCGATGCTCGTGCTGTTGTTCTGGATATGCCGCAGCGCCGGTTCCCAAATGGGCACCGGATGAGCCTTCAGTTCGCGGAAAAAGGCTTCGGAGAGCAGGACGCGGTCTTCCCACAGCGTGCCTTGCGGGGAATTGTGCTCCGACGAGAAATGGATGCCGCCCTTGACGATCGAATCCTTCTCGAAGCCCAGGCTGTTGGCATCCTCCCAGGCGAAGGTCAGGTTGCAGGCGGCGATGCGCGAGGCCTGTTCCCGGATGTCGCGGTAGGTCTGGCCGCCCACGGACAGCCCCATGCGGTCCAGCCAGTCGTGCATGCTCCGACCCAGTTCGACCTCGCGGCTGTCGGTCTGAAGCGCGCGGGTCTGAAGGTAAAGCAGGATCATCCGGGCCCGGCTTCCATAAGGAACGCCGTAGAGCTTAAAGCCGCCACCGCGGACCGGCAGTCGACCGGGCTCGATCAGCAGACGAATCCGGTGACCTCGCCTTTCCCAAGGTTGGTCATCCGGCAGGCGACGATGCGGAAGGGCGGTCAAGGCAAAGCCTGAATAGGTAATGCCAAGCTCTTGCCGTTCTTCCTCCAAGACCGCCGCAGCGATGTCGACCAGCGAGCGCTGATCCGGATCGCTCTGGAGTGCTTTCGCTTGCTCGCGACCAACCTGACTGATCAGGCGATGCAACTGGCCCATAGCGCGCTGTTCTCGCCGTTTGTTCCAGGTCAATTTAGGTTTCGATCCATAACACGGCAGGTTGGTGGCGGCAATTTGGAATCTTGTCGCGCAGACTATTTGTAAGGTTACTAGATTTACCTATTTGTTTGAGCGACAAGACTCCAGTAGAGAATCGCGAGTCGCGCGACAAGAGTCCAGAAATCCCGCGACAACATTCCAGGGGATAACTCGTTCCACCTGTGGAAGCTTGGGGTGACGCGACAAAACTCCAGATTTCGCCTTGCGAATCGAGGGTTTGCGCCCAATCAGGGGTGAGCGCGATTCGCAGGGCGACTCGTTCCGGTCATCGTCGAGCCATTTTCGGGCTCTGGTTTGGCAATGGCCTGGTCCGCGCTTGGCCGTGGCGGGGTCGTTTCCTGCCCGGCGAGGAGGCCGGAAGGAGCGGATGGGCACGGCGGATCGGGTGGAGAGCGCGACAAGACTCCAACCCGGCTTGTGCCGCGCGGCCGGCGTCAGGCGAAGAAGCGGCGGCGGAAATCGTCGATCGTGCGCGCCAGCCCGTCGCGCAGCGGCACCGCCGGTTCCCAGCCCAGCAGGGCCTTGGCCTTTGTGATGTCGGGGCGGCGCTGTCGGGGGTCGTCCTGGGGCAGCGGGCGGTGCTCCACGGTCGAGCGCGAGCCGGTCAGCGCGATCACTTGCTCGGCCAGTTCCAGCATGGTGAATTCGCCGGGGTTGCCGATGTTGATCGGGCCGGTGACGGCGGGGTCGGAGTCCATCAGCCGCATCATGCCGTCGATCAGGTCGTCGACGTAGCAGAAGGACCGCGTCTGCGTGCCGTCGCCGTAGACGGTGATCGGCTCGCCCCGCAACGCCTGCATGATGAAGTTGGAGACGACTCGGCCGTCGTTGGGGTGCATCCGCGGCCCGTAGGTGTTGAAGATGCGCATCACCTTGATCGCCAGCTGGTGCTGGCGGTGGTAGTCGAAGAACAGCGTCTCGGCGCAGCGCTTGCCCTCGTCGTAGCAGGACCGCGGGCCGATGGGGTTGACGTTGCCCCAATACTCCTCCGGCTGCGGGTGGACGGTGGGGTCGCCGTAGACCTCGCTTGTCGAGGCCTGGAGGATGCGGGCGCCCAGCCGCTTGGCCAGCCCCAGCATGTTGATGGCTCCGTGCACGCTGGTCTTGGTCGTCTGCACCGGGTCGTGCTGGTAATGGACCGGCGAGGCGGGGCAGGCGAGGTTGTAGATATTGTCCACCTCCACATAGAGCGGAAAGGTGACGTCGTGCCGGATCGCCTCGAAACGCGGGTTGCCCAGCAGATGGGCGATGTTCGTGCGCGCGCCGGTGAAGTAGTTGTCCACGCACACCACCTCGTCGCCGCGGGCAAGGAGGCGTTCGCACAGGTGCGAGCCGAGGAAGCCGGCGCCGCCGGTCACCAGGACGCGTCGATTGTAGCTGCGGATTCCGGCCATGCTGTCCCCCTGGGCGACGTTCTTCCGGGGCGGTTCGCCCCCAAGGGGAGGAATGCGCGTGACGGTGGCCGGATGTCCAGAGATTTGGGGGGCGGGGTGACGCCGCGCCAGCGGTCAGGCGCGGCGTCCAGAGGGCCGGTTCAGGTGCCGAGGATGCCCCGGGCGCGCAGATCCTCCACCACCCGCGTCGCGAGGGCGTCTGCGTCCTCCGCCGTGGTGTCGAGCCGCAGGTCCGGCGCGTCCGGCCGCTCGTAAGGGGAGTCGACGCCGGTGAAGTTGCGCAGGCTCCCGGACTGGGCCTTGGCGTAGAGCCCCTTGGGGTCGCGCCGCATGCACTCCTCCAGCGGCGTGTCCACGAACACCTCCAGGAACAGGCCCGCCGGGAACAGGGCGCGCAGGGCCTCCCGCTCGGCCCGGAAGGGGGCGATGAAGGCGCAGAGCACGATCAGCCCGGCCTCTGTCATCAGCTTCGCCACCTCTCCCACGCGCCGGATGTTCTCGACCCGGTCGGCGTCGGTGAAGCCGAGGTCGCGGTTGAGCCCCAGCCGGACGTTGTCGCCGTCCAGCATCATGGTGTGGTGGCCGAGCGCGTGCAACTGCCGCTCCAGCCGGTTGGCGACGGTGGACTTGCCGGCCCCCGACAGGCCGGTGAACCACAGGACCGCCGGGCGCTGCCCTTTGGCCGTGGCACGCTCCGCCGCCGAGACGGCCAGCTCCTGGCGGTGCAGGTTGGCGGCGCGGCGCAGCGGGTGCAGGATCATCCCGGCGCCGACGGTCCGGTTGGAGAAGCGGTCCACCAGAATGAAGGAGCCGGTGTGGCGGTTGGCCGCGTAGGCGTCGAAGGCCAGGGGCGCCGCCGTGGACAGGTTGCACAGGCCGACCGCGTTCATGACCAGCGTCGCGGCGGCGGTGTGCTCCAGCGTTTCCACATTCACCGCGTGGCGCAGCGCGGTGACGGTCGCCGGCATCCAGCGCGCGCCGATCCGCAGCAGGTAGGAGCGGCCGGGGATCAGCGGGTCCTCGGCCATCCACAGCAGGTGCGCGGCGAACTGGTCGGCCACCTCCGGCGTCGCGCCCGCATTCTCCTCCGGGCCGGCGAGCAGATCGCCGCGCGCGGCGTCCACCGCCTCCTCCAGCGTCACGGTCACCGCGTCGCCGGCCCGCGCGAGCGGCCGGTCGCCGTCGAAGGTGACGACGCGTGCAACCCGCGCGCGCCGCCCCGACGGCCACACCGTGACCGCGTCGCCCGGCGCCAGCCGGCCCGACAGCAGGGTCCCGGACAGGCCGCGGAAATCCGCGTTCGGACGGTTCACCCACTCCACCAGGAAGCGCAGCGGCCCCGCGAGCGCATCCCCGTCCTCCACGGCCGCCGTCTCCAGATGCTCCAGCAGGGCGGGTCCCCGATACCAGTCCATGGCGGCGGAGCGGTGGACGACGTTGTCGCCGCGCCGCGCCGACAGGGGGATGGGCGTCACCGTGGCGAAGCCGAGCAGGGCGGCGAAGGCCGCGAAGTCCTGCGCGATGGCGGCGAAGACCGCCTCGTCGCAGCCGGCCAGATCCATCTTGTTGATCGCCAGCACGACGTGGCGGATGCCCATCAGGGAGCAGACGATGGCGTGGCGGCGCGTCTGCGTCAGCAGGCCCTTGCGCGCGTCGACCAGCAGCACCGCGAGGGCGGCGGTGGAGGCGGCGGTGGCCATGTTGCGGGTGTATTGCTCGTGCCCCGGCGCGTCGGCGACGATGAAGCTGCGCCGGTCGGTGGCGAAGAAGCGGTGGGCGACGTCGATGGTGATCCCCTGCTCGCGCTCGGCCTCCAGCCCGTCCACCAGCAGCGAGAAGTCGATCCCGCCCTCCTCGTCGGTGCGGCCGCGGCTGTCGCGCAGCACCTGCGCCAGCTGGTCGTCGGGCACCAGCCCGGCGTCGTGCAGCAGCCGGCCGATCAGAGTCGACTTGCCGTCGTCCACCGACCCGCAGGTCAGGAAGCGCAGAAGTCCCCGTGAGGGAGTGGACGTGGATGCGGGATTGTGTCCGGTGCCGGCGCTCATCAGAAATAGCCCTCGCGCTTCTTGCGCTCCATGGAGGCGGGCTCATCGCCGTCGATCAGGCGACCCTGCCGTTCGGAGGTTCGCGACGCCCGCATCTCCGCGATGATGTCCTCCACCGTTTCGGCGCTGGACTCGATGGCCCCGCTCAGCGGGTAGCAGCCGAGCGTGCGGAAGCGGACCCGGCGCATCTCCGGCGTTTCGCCGGGGTTCAGCGGCAGGCGGTCGTCGTCCACCATGATCAGGGTGCCGGCACGATGGACGACCGGGCGCTCCGCCGCGAAGTAGAGCGGCACCACCGGCAGCCCCTCCGCCGCGACGTAGCGCCAGACGTCCATCTCGGTCCAGTTGGACAGCGGAAAGACGCGGACCGACTCCCCCGGCCGGATGCGCGTGTTCCAGAGACGCCACGGCTCCGGCCGCTGGTCGCGCGGGTCCCAGCTGTGGCTGGCGGTGCGGATGGAGAAGACGCGCTCCTTGGCGCGGCTCTTCTCCTCGTCGCGCCGCGCGCCGCCGATGGCGGCGTCGAAACCATGCTGGTCGAGCGCTTGGCGCAGCGCCTCCGTCTTCATGACGCGGGTGTGGACGGCGGAGCCGGAGCGGATCGGGTCGATCCCCCGCGCGACGCCCTCCCGGTTCATGTGGACGATCAGGTCCAGCTCCAGCCGGCGTGCCGTCTCGTCGCGGAAGGCGATCATGTCGCGGAACTTCCAGCCGGTGTCGATGTGGAGCAGCGGAAAGGGCACTCGTCCGGGATGGAAGGCCTTGCGCGCCAGATGCAGCAGGACGCCGCTGTCCTTGCCGATGGAATAGAGCAGGACCGGCCGGGCGAAGGCCGCAGCGACCTCGCGCAGGATGGCGATCGATTCCGCTTCGAGCAGTCGCAAGTCATCCGGCAGGTTCGGCATTGGATTCCTAAACAAACATGTGGCCTGAAAACAGACGATCCGAACAGGCGGACGGTCCGAACAGGCGGGTGGAGAGGCCGGATGAACAACCAAGACGGGCTGTTGCCGGGCTTACCGCAACGTGAGCCAGCATGCCAAGAACTTTGGCGGGTTCGCCCAGTTTTGTTACCGTCCCACCCCGGAGGGAGGGCGCAGCCGCGCCAGCAGGCCCGCCAGCCGACCGATGGCCAGCCCCGTGAGGAGGCGTGCCGCCACCCCGCGGAAGGCCCGCCCGCGCGGCGCGCGGCGCAGCAGGGCGGCCAGCAGGCGGCGGCCCGGCCGCGGCCCGGGCAGGAAGGTGTCCACCGCTGTCCGCTGCGCCGCGCTCTCCGGTCCGGCCCCCGGTGTCTCCGTCGGACCGACGCGCCGGCGCAGCGTTTCGGCGAAGGCGGCCCGGCAGACCAACTCGGCATCCGGCAGGCCGATCAGCAGGTGCAGCGGCTTGGCCAGCCGCCGGCGGGCGGTCGCCGACTGGGCCGCGAGCGCCAGGGCCGGGGCGAGGGCGAGGGCGGCGGCCAGCTTGGCGGCCAGCCGCAGGCCGGGGCGCCGCCGGTAACCCAGGCTGTTGGCCCCGTGCTGGACATAGTCGCCCAGCGACTGCGGCAGATAGGCGATCGTGCCCTCCGCCGCGGCGCAGCAGGCGATCCAGTGGTCGTGGTAGGCGCCCCGGCCAAGCGCCGGGAAGGGCAGGGCGAGCCGCAGAAGCGAGGTCCGGAACAGGCAGGCGCAGCCGGTGACGGCGTTGGCCATCAGCAGCGCATCGAGGCTGTCGTGGCGGCTGTCCAAGCCGGGCCAGAAGGTCTCCGACACGACCCGGCCGGCGCTGTCCACCACCCGCATATTGCCGAAGGCGAGGACGGTCCCGCCCGCCCGGCCATCCGCCAGGGCGCCCACCAGGGCGGCCAGCCGGCCGGGGGCCCAGCGGTCGTCCTGGTCGGCCAGGGCGACGAAGTCCGCCTCGGCCGGGACGCGGCCCAGAGCACGTTCGAAGTTGCGGTAGAAGCCGAGGTTGACGCCGTTGCGCAGCGGGCGGAAGCGGTCGTCCCCGGCGGTCGCCTCTAGGATGTCCCGCCAGTGGGCATCGTCGGAACCGTCGTCCTCGATCAGGCACACCCAGCGCTCATGCGTCTGGGAGCGGATGGAATCGACTTGCGCCCGGAACAGGGCCGGGTCGGGGTTGTAGGTGGCCATGGCGATGGCGACGAGCGGCCCGCCTTCGGGCGGCCCGTCCTGTTGTGTTCCGTTCTCCTGTGACCCGGCCGGCGGCGGGGGCGCCGCATCCTCCACGGCGACTGGGCCTGCCGGCCACTCCTCCCGCGTGCCGTCCGTCCATTCCAGCGCCAGGACGGCGCTCTGCGTCCCGCCTTCTGCGGTCGCCGGCAACGTGGCCAGCCCCCAGAATCCGCAGGCCGGATCCGGCTCGACGCCGTGGCGGCGCTGCGCGGCCTCGGCGTCGAAACGGAGCGTGTTCAGTTCGGCGGCCGGGAAGCGCGCCGTGCCGACCACCACCGCGGCGGCGCGCAGGCGGGCGCCCGGGCGGCGGGCCCATCCGGAAAAGCCCCAGACCAGGTCGCGGTGCGGCGGAACGCGGGGAGGCAGGCCGGGATCGAGATGCAGGAGGGTGGCGGACATTCCTCGGCCTTCGGCGGAACCGGCCTCGGCCTTTGGCGGAACCGGTGCGGTGGTGTCGGGGTGGGTGGGGGCGCGCACTCTAACAGCCCTCCGGTGGCGAGGCGAGGACGCTTCGCGATTCCCAAGCAAGCCTGCGTTGTGCTTCTGTCCAGCCGGGCCCGGCCCGAGGGATCACGGAAGAGGATAAGGCAGATGTCCAGCGGCACGCCCATCGGCCGCCGGCTCCCCGCGCGGGCGGGTGCCGCCGTCCGGCTGGAGCCCCTTCTGATCGCGGTACTGGCCATCGCCTACGGCCTGCTGTTCGGCGGGCTGCTTCTGGCACGGACGCCGCCCTTCGCTGGCCAGGATGAGGCCTTCCACTGGCAGCGCGTGCTGCAGATCGCCGATGGGCATCTCCTGGCGGAAACGCTGGGCCCCAACGCCTGGGGCGGGCCGATCGACCGGGCCGGCTATCTCCAGATGCTCTACCACATCGACCGGATACAGAAGCACGGACCGGTCGATCCCGTGGAAGCCCAGGCCCTGTCCGACCATCTCGCCGCCCAGCCGCGGTCCCTGGAGGTGGTGGCCTTTCCCAGCTCGGCCAGCTTCGCGCCGCTCGCCTACTTGCCGCAGGCCGCGGGCGTCGCCGCGGGGCGCGCCGCCGGGCTGGGCCCGCTCGGCCAGATGCAGGCGGGGTGCGTCAGCAATGTCGCCGTCTACGCCCTGATGGTCGCCGCGATACTGCGGGCGCTTCCGGGGGGGCGGGTCGCCGTCCTGGCCCTCGCCCTGTCGCCGGTGGCCCTGCAAAGCGCCTGCTCGCTGAGCGCCGATCCCCTGAACCTGACCCTGCCCATCCTGATGCTGGCCCTGGTCTGGCGCCTGCGCGAGCGCGGCGCGCCGCTCGGCTGGGGGGGCTGGGCCGGACTGGTCGCCCTGTCGGCGGCGTTGGGCCTGCTCAAGCTCACCATGGCGCCCTTCGCCGGAGCGGTTCTCTACCTGCCCACGGCGGTCGCCGGGGGCTCCTGGCGGTCGCGCCTTGGGCTGGGCGGCCTGTGCCTCGCCGTCGCGCTGGGCGTCGCCGTCCTGTGGAACGCCGCCTATCCCTTCGTCCCGGGCCCCTACTGGGGCACCGCCGCCGATCCGGCGGCGCAACTCGCCGGCCTGCGCGCCGACCCTCTGGACAGTCTGCGGGTGTTCGCCACCACGGTGCGCGACTGGGCGGTGATGTGGTGGCGCGACGGCTACGGGCGCTACGGCGGCCATCCCCAGCCCTGGCACGGCTACGCGTCCGACCGTTGGGTGCTGCCGGCCTTCTGGGTTCTGCTGGCCCTGTCCCTGTGCGACGGCGCGCGACGGCGCGACCTCGGCTTCGCAGCCGGCTGCCTGATTCCGGCGCCGGGCTACGCGCTGCTCCTCCTGGTGGCCTTCTGGGTCGGCTACACGCCGGTCGGCGCCGCCACCGTGGATGGTGTCCAGGGGCGCTACTTCCTGCCCATGCACGCGCTGGTCCTGCTGGGATTGGCCGCGGCGGCCGGCGCCTGGAGTCCGGCCGGGCCGCGCGGGGGCTTGCGCCTCGCCCTCTTCGCCGCCGCCCTGGCCCTGGGCGGGGCTGTGCTCATGGAGGTTCTGGACGTTTGGCGGAGTCTCTGGCCCGTCGGCGTCTGTTGCGGAGGCTGAGGCGCGTCCGACGGCCGTGGGCCATCGGAAGGGCGGCGGGAAACGGGTGGCCTGCGATGGAGCGCGGCGTCAGCGTGGTTGCCTGTCCGTTGCGTATTCTGCTATTGCGGCTTTACTCCCTCTCCCGGTCGATCCGGGCCCCTTGCAGGTTGTGAGCAGATGCACATCGACTGGAACACCAGCAGCGCCGCGCCCATCGACGCGGTTTGCCCGGCCTGTGCCGACGCCAGCCCGAAGTCCGTCCGCCTGACCGTCCAGTCGGCCGTCCCGCCCAACCCGCTGCTGCCCCTGGCCCTGTGCGGCCACTGCGGCACCGCCTTCTTCCCGACGCTCCAGCAACCGGAATATGAGACCGCGCAGGCGACCGACGCCGCGCTCGCCTTCTACCTGGAGCAGGGGGCCGGCATCGACGTGATGGCCGAGCCGCTGGCCGCCATCGACCCGTTCAAGGTCCGCCGCTACCTGGAGATCGGCTGCGGCTTCGGTTTCTCGCTCGACGTCGCGCGGACCGTCTTCGGCTGGTCGGTCCAGGGCATCGACCCCGGTTTCGCCGCCCGTGCCGGGCGCGACCTGCTGGGGCTGGACATCTCGTCCATCTACCTGCGCACGCCGGCCGACGCCGGGCCCGACCCCTTCGACCTCGTCCTCTGCTCCGAGGTGGTCGAGCACATCTTCGAGCCGCTGGGCTTCCTGTCCATCCTGCGCGGCGTGCTGGCGCCGGGCGGCACGCTGCTGCTGACCACGCCCAACGCCGGCGCAATCGCGCCCGACACCCCCGCTGGCGTCCTGGTGCCGCTGCTCAGCCCCGGCTACCACGTCACGCTCTACAGCCGCGAGGGCTTCGAGGCGCTGCTGCGCCGCGCCGGCTTCACCGCCGTCTCGGTGTCCGAGCACGGGCCGACGCTGCGCGCCACCGCCGCGATGACGGAGGGAACGGCCGACCTGTCGCGCCGGTTCGACCGGGCGCGCTACCTCAACTATCTCGCCGAACGGTCGCGGACCGTCGCCGCCGACACCCCGCTCGGCCTCGGCCTGCGCTACCGCCGCTTCAAGGAGCTGACCCACGCCGGCCGCTTCGCCGAGGCGCGCGAGGCGGCGGTTCCGGTGCTCGACGCTTGCCGGGCGCGCTGGGGCCTGGAGCTGGACAAGCCGGACGCCCTGCCGCTGATGGCCGACTGGCCAGCCGACATCGCGGGCTTCCACGACCGCGCCCCCTTCAGCCTGTGCGGCATCCTCTACTGCCAGGGCATGGCGGCGTGGCTGCACGACGGCGACCGCGAGCGGGCGCGCCTCTTCTTCCAGGCGGCGGGCGAGGCTGGTGAGCGCGCGCGCGCGGCGTTGCAGGCGGCCGGCGCCGATGACGGCGAAACCGACGACCTCGCCTGGCGCGCCCGCGGCCACGCCGCCGGCATCCTGGCCTGGAGCAACCCGCTTGCGGCCGCCACCGGCATCGAACGCCTGGCGCGCGAGCCCAGCCCGATCCTCGGCGAGCGCATGCCGCCCGCCGTCCTGACCGGCCTGCGCCGGCAGACCTTCATCGATCTGGTTAACCTGGGCCATTACGCCGCCGCCGACCGCCTTGCCCGGAGCGTCGAGGACGACCTCGCCCAATGGGGACCGGCGGAGACGGCCTCGGCGGCCTTCGCGCTCGCCATTCTGTCCCTCAACCATCGCAAGGCGCTGAAGACGGCTGCCGGATGGTTCGGCAAGGCCGCCGAGGCGAGCCGCGAACCGGCCACCCCGCTGCTGTGGCCGGCGCTTTACCACCAAGCCGAGGCCCTGGCCGCGTCTGGGCAGAAGCCCCAGGCGGCCGAGGCGCTGCGTGGCCTCCTCTCCCCCGCGCCGGGTCTGCCGGCGGTACCGGATGAACTGCGCAACCGGGCCGGGGCGTTGGCCCGCTCCCAGCGGCTTCCCGTTTGACCGCGCTCCCGTTTTGACTGCGCCGAGGATGGCACCGTCCCGATGACAAGCATTCTGGCCCGCCTGCTCACGCGCGTGCGCATCGGCTTCTTCTGGATGGTTGCCCAGATCAAGCTGCTGGGGGGCTATGTCTCCTACGGCATCAGCGTCTTCCGCAAGGAAAGCTATGTACACGAACGTTGGGATGGGCATCTGCCCCTGGCCGGCGCGCGCCGGGTGGTGGTGTTCGTCCATTACGACCGGCAGGGCGTGGTCCACGACTTCGTACGGCATTACCTGCGCCAGCTCCACGACATCGGCTTCGCCATCGTCTTCGTGAGCAACGCGCCGCGCCTGATGCAGGTGGAGACCTTGCAGGAGATCTGTGCCCTGGTCATCCGGCGCGACAACGTCGGCTACGACTTCGGCGCCTACAAGGAAGGCATCGCGGCCGTTCCGGATCTGGGCGCCCTGGACATGCTGCTGCTCGCCAACGACAGCGTCTACGGCCCCTTGTACCATCTGGGCGGCCTGCTGGACCGGATGGGCCCGGAGGAGGCCGATGTCTGGGGGGCGTCCGACAGCTGGGAGCGCTCCTTCCATCTGCAGAGCTATTTCCTGCTGTTCCACAAGGCAGCCCTGACCGCGCCGGCCTTCGCCGCCTTCTGGCGGCAGCTGCGCTACGTCCAGTCCAAGACGTGGATCGTGCGCAAGTACGAGATCGGGCTGACCCGCGCGCTGCGCCGGTCCGGACTGCATTGCCGGGCCGCCTTCCCGTACCGGCAGGCCGCCGCCGCCCTGATCGAGGCGGTGGTGGAGGGCAACGTCACCGGCGACGCGTTGCAGGACCCGGTGCGCAAGCGGTTCATCCAGCAGGTCTTCCACACGATCAACGCCGGCGTTCCACTGAACGGGACGCACTTCTTCTGGGATTACCTGATCGCCCGCATGGAGTTCCCATTCATCAAACGCGACCTGCTGCAGAAGAACCCGGCGCACATCCCGCTGCTGAACTATTGGGAACGGGTGGTCCGCAGCTCCACCGATTACGACACCGACCTTATCCTGCGCCATCTGGAGATGGCTCTGAAGAACCGCAGCGTTTGACGCGGTGCCGACGCCAAGCGGGGCGCTGAAAGGAGAACCCACTTTGGCCAAGTTGACAGGAATCAGAGACCTCTCGTACCCACAATGGGTTGCTGCCGCACGGCACGTCGGGCGGTGGTCCCTTGCGACGCACACGATCGGCGATCATGACCAACACTTCGCATAACGCCCGCATCTTCCCCGTCATCCTGTCCGGCGGTTCCGGGGTCAGGCTCTGGCCGATGTCGCGGGAACAGTATCCCAAGCAGTTCCTGCCGCTGTGCTCGGAGCGCTCCATGCTGCAGGAAACCGCCCTGCGGGTCGCCGACCCGGCGCTCTTCGCGCCGCCGCTGGTCGTCTGCAACCAGGAGCACCGCTTCGTCATCGCCGAACAGATGCGTCAGGTCGGGCCGATGCGCGGCCAGGGCCAGGAAGGCGTGCCGGGCGGGGCGCGGATCGTGCTGGAGCCGGTCGGCCGGAACACCGCCGCCGCCGCCGCCGTCGCGGCCCTGATCGTCGCGGAGCAGGACCCCGACGGACGCCTCCTGCTGCTGCCGGCCGACCATGTCATCCAGGACCAGGCCGCCTTCCTGAAGGCGGTGGGCGCCGCCGCCCGGGCGGCGGATGCCGGACGGCTCGCCACCTTCGGCATCGTGCCGACTGCGCCGGAGACCGGCTACGGCTACATCCGCCGGGGGCTCCCCCTGGACGGGCACAAGGATGCCTACCGCGTCGCGGCCTTCGTCGAGAAGCCGCCGCGGGCGGAGGCCGAGCGGTACCTGGCCGAAGGGGACGTCTTCTGGAACAGCGGCATGTTCCTGCTGCCCGCGCGCCGCTATCTGGAGGAGCTGGAGCGCTGGGAGCCGGCCGTGCTCGCCGCCTGCCGCGCCGCGCTCACCGGGGCGCGCGCCGACCTCGACTTCTTCCGGCTGGAGGAGGAATCCTTCGCCGCCGCCCCGTCCATTTCCATCGATCATGCCGTGATGGAGCGCACCGACGCGGCCGCCGTCGTGCCCTGCGCGATCGGCTGGACCGACGTCGGCGCCTGGTCGGCGCTGTGGGACATCGGGACCAAGGACGAGGGCGGCAACGTCTGCCATGGCGACGCGATCGCCTGGGACAGCCGCGGCTGCTACGTCCGCAGCGAGGACGGGGCGCTCGTCGCCCTCCTCGGCATGGAGGACGCGGTGGTCGTCGCCACCGAGGACGCCGTCCTGGTCGCCGCGAAGGACCGGGCGCAGGACATCAAACCGCTGGTCGAGCACCTGAAGGCGCAGGGCCGTGACGAACCGCGCCAGCACCGCCGCGTGCACCGGCCCTGGGGCTATTACCAGTCGCTGCACGCCGGCGACCGTTTCCAGGTGAAGCGGCTGACGGTGGCGCCCGGCGCCCGCCTGTCCCTGCAGAAGCACTATCACCGCGCCGAGCACTGGGTCGTGGTGAACGGCACGGCCCTGGTCACCCGCGGCGAGGAGCAGATCCTGCTGCGCGAGAACGAGTCCGTCTACATTCCGCTGGGCACGATGCACCGGCTGGAAAATCCGGGCAAGGTGCCGCTGAACCTGATCGAGGTGCAGTCCGGCGCCTATTTGGGCGAGGACGACATCGTTCGTGTCGACGATCATTACGGCCGCCCGTGACGGGGGGCCGTGAGGGCAGGGCTGTGAGGAGGTGGTTGCCGCGGTTCGCGCCGCGCTCAAATTTTGCATCGATTTTTTGACGTCGGGACGCCATAGGATGGGCCTCCGCCACGGAAAATCCGTCAAGAAGCCCGCTGCATGCCCCCGACACCGATCAGCCTGCCCGACGGCGCCGTCATCCTGTCCCTGACGTCGCCGGGATTCGACGCCGCCTACCCGCGGGTGGTCAACAAGGAGCTGATCCCCCCCGACGTCCTGCAGCCGATGGAATGGGCGTGGACCACGCGGCGCTTCCCGGAGCGCCCGGTCCGCGTCCTGCGCCTGACCGACGTGTGGGTGGCCAAGGAAGGGCTGGTGTTCGACCGTGACGGGACCCTCTACCGCGAGACCATCACCCAGCATTCCATGGGGGAGATCGAGCAGGCCCAGGCGGCGGTGCTGGAGGCGATCGGGCGGGGCGGGCCGGCGGCCGAGCCGGACGCCGGCGGCCCGGTCCTGCTGTGCAAGAAGCGCGGCATCGGCAACTACGGGCATTGGCTGATGGAGATGCTGCCCAAGGCGCAGCTCGTCCACCACCACCTGCCGGAGCTGGAGGCGCGCTTCCTCGTCGCCCATGCGCCGGGCCAGTTGAACGACACAATGGCCTTCTCCCTGTCCATGCTGGGCGTCGACCTGGCCCGGACCATCGTCGCCGACGACACCCCCCGGCGCTTCGCCGACCTGCTGCTGGTGGACGGGCTCAGTGAGCATGGCGGCTACATGTCGCCGCTCGTCCTCGGCAGCGTGGAGGCTCTGGCCGCCCGCGTCCCGGCGGCGGGGGCGGAGCGGCTGTTCGTCACCCGCCGGTCGACCGGCTTCCGCTGCGTCGTCGGCGAGGACGACCTGATCGCCCATGCCCAGTCCCGGGGCTACGCGCCGGTCGACCCGGGCGCCCTGACGCTGCCCCAGCAGGTGTCCCTGTTCAAGGGGGCCAGGCGGATCGTCGGCGTTATGGGGGCGGCGATGACCAACATCGCCTTCGCGCCGCCCGGCGCGCGGGTCGTGACCCTGACGCCCGCCGGCATGCCCGACACCTTCTTCTGGTTCATCGCGACGCTGCGCGGCCTCGACTACGCCGAGGTTCGCTGCCCGCAGAGCGGCCCCGTCCTGGGCGTCATGCCCTGGGACACCGACCTGGTCCTGTCCGCCAGGGACCGGGAGCGGATTTTCGCGGATTGAAGCGGGAGCATGATGCGATGACCACGCACGGGGCGTTCGCGTTCTTCATCGAGCGCATCGAGGTCGGGACCGAGCTGCGGGTCGAAGGGTGGGCCTTCCACGACCGGCACGGCCTCTGCGGCTTCGACGTGGTCGTCGACCACGGCAACCGCCCGCCCGCCCTCCACGTCCAGCGGGGGATCGGCCGGCGGGATGTCGCCCTGGCCCTCGGCGAGCCGATGGCGGAGCGTTCGGGCTTCGTGGTGGTGGCGGCGCTGCCGCCGGGCACCTCCGCCGTCGCCCTGCGGCTCAGCGCAGGGGCGGAGCGGGAGGCCGTCCCGTTGATGCTGCGCACGGGCCTGTCGCTGCGCAGCTGGGAGGTGGGTTGCGAGCGCGCGGTGCCGGCGGTGGAGCACCGCTTCCTGACCGAGCGCGGCCTGCGCTACGCCGCCGCCCTGCCGGCGCCGCTGACCCGCGCGCGGGCGGCGCTCGCCCTGACCAACGGGGCTCCAGGGGCCGGTGCGCCGCTCCCCGCGCCGTTAGCCGCCCCTGTGTCCATCGTCGTGCCGGTCTATGGCGGCAAGGCCTTCCTGACCCCGCTCGTCCACGCGCTGATGGAGACGGTGGAGCCGCGGCACCGCATCGTGTTCGTCGACGACGGCAACCCGGACCGCAGCATCACGGCTTTCCTGGTGGCGCTCGGCGTCTCGCTCGACCATGTGACGGTCGTGGTCAAGCCGCGCAACGAAGGCTACCTGAAGGCGGTGACCGACGGGGTGGAGGTGGCGACCCGCCTCAACCCGGACGGCCACATCGTCCTGCTGAACACCGACGTGGAGGTGCCTGCCGGCTGGCTGGAGCGGCTGGTCGGCCCGATCGAGGCGAGTCCGTCGATCGCCAGCACCACCCCGTTCACGAACGCCGGCACCATCTGCGGCTTCCCCACCATGCCGGAGGACAACCCGCCGTTTCTCGACGCTCCGATCGGAGATATCGATGCCGCCTTCGCGGCCATGGCCGGGCTGCCGCCGGTCGAGGTGCCGACCGGCGTCGGCTTCTGCATGGCCCTGAACCGTCGGGCGCTGCGGGAGATCGGCTTTTTCGACGCGGCGGCCTTCGGGCGCGGCTACGGCGAGGAGGTGGACTGGTGCCGGCGCGCCATGAGGCACGGCTTCACCAACGTGATCGTGCCCGGCCTCTACGTCCACCATCGCCACGGCGGCAGCTTCCCCAGCGCGGAGAAGGCGGCTTTGGTCGAGGCGGCCGGGGCGGTGATCCGGCATCGCTACCCGGAGTTCGACGCGGAGGTGCAGGACTTCATCCGCGCCGACCCGCTGCGCCCCATCCGGGCCGCGGCGGCGGTCCGCATCCTGTCGACGCACGGGCTGCCCGGCCGCCCGCGGACGGTGCTGCTGTTCGACCATCCGGGCACGGGCGGGGCCGCCACCTTCCGCGCCAAGGAGGTCGCGCGCCTGCAGGTGCAGGGGCAGGCGGTCCTGCTGGTGCGGCCGACCGCGGAGCCGGTCCTCGGCATGCCCGAGGGCGCGCTGGACATCGAGCTGCTGCACGGGGGCACCGCCTTCCGCTTCCCGGCGAACGACCTCGCCGACTTGGCCGCCCTGGCCTCCGCGCTGCCGCTCTCGGAGGTCGTGGTGAATTCCCTGGTCGGGTATGCGGACGTGGACAGGATCATCGGCTTCGTCCGGGCGCTCCGGCAGGGCGACGATGGGCGGTCCGTGCCGCTGAGACTGCTGCATCACGACTATTTCCCGGTTTGCCCCTCGTTGAACCTGATCGATTCGGAGGACCGCTACTGCGGCGTGCCGGCGCTGGAGCGCTGCCGGACCTGCGCCCCGGCGAACGCCCATTTCCGGTGGCGGGAGGGAAGCGCCGCCAGGATCGACGCCGGGACCGTCGGCACCGACGCGGACTTCGACATGGCCGCCCGCCGCCGGGCGTGGCAGGTGCTGTTCGACGCGGCCGACCGTCACGTCGTCTTCTCGCGGAGCGCGCTCGCCGTCCTGCGCCGGGCCTTCACACTGCCGGACGAGCGGGTGCGAGTCGTTCCGCATCTGGCCGACCATGTGGCCGTGGCGCCCCTGCCTCCGCCAGTTCCGCGGCCGGTCGTCCGCGTCGCCGTCGTTGGCGGTCTCAACGTCGCCAAGGGCGCCGCGATGCTGGCCGGGATGGTGCGCATGGCCGAGGCGCACCGGCTGCCGGTTCAGTTCGAGCTGTTCGGCAACATCGACCGGCGGCTGGACTCGGTGCATTTCCACGACAACGGCCGCTACGAGCCGGAGCAGCTTCCCAGGCTCCTGGCCGAGCGGGGCTGCCACGCGGTTTTCCTGCCGTCAATCTGGCCGGAAACCTACTGCTACGTGCTGGACGAGGTGGTCGGGCTGGGGCTGCCGGTCGGTGCCTTCGACATCGGCGCGCCGGCCGAGCGGCTCCGCCACTGGCCGAACGGTTTCATCGTGTCGACGGTCACGCCGGAGGCGGCGCTGTCGGCTTTGCTGCGCATGAATGGCCTGCGGTGACCTTCTGCAGGCTGACGCTATCACTTGCCGGCATCATGTCGCGTCTCGGTTCTTCCGCTAGGAATGTTTCCGGATTTTAACAATAGTCATGAGCTATTTTATTGAATTTTTCACCTTTATGCCGGATGGTGCCGGTGCCTAGGGCACTTGGCGTAATCAGGTTATGACAAAGGCTATTATGACTGGGGAACCCGGAGACGGGGCGTGCAAGAGCGCTCCTTCGCATGTTCACGGCGAAGGAAGCCAAGCCTCTTTCGTCACCATCCCAAGGCGTCCAAACATCCTTCGCATCATTCCGAAAGGCCGAAATTCCGGCCAAGGGCAGCGTTCTGCTGTAATATCTTTTGGCAGATGCAATTGTAAGCTTTGAGAATTTCAAAAAAACACCGAAATTCCATTGGAAGAATGGTCTTCCTTTCCAAAGAAGGCCATCAGTGGTTGCAAGTTTTGAAGCAGGTGGGTTGAGAGTCGGGGCAGAGCCATTTAAGGAGAGGGTGTGATGAAGGCGGTAATATTGGCTGGCGGGCTGGGTACGAGAATATCCGAGGAAACGGCGTTGCGGCCGAAGCCCATGGTCGAGATTGGTGGACGCCCTATACTTTGGCACATTATGAAGATGTATTCTTCTTATGGCATCAACGAGTTCGTTGTTTGCCTGGGATACAAAGGCTATTTCATTAAAGAGTATTTTGCGAATTACTTCCTGCACATGTCCGATGTGACCTTCGACATGCGCGCGAACGGCATGGAGATTCATCAGAATTACGCCGAGCCGTGGCGCGTCACGTTGGTCGATACCGGCGAGGAGACGATGATCGGCGGGCGCATCAAGCGCATCCTGCCCTATGTCGAGGCCGACGAGGCGTTCTGCCTGACTTATGGCGACGGCGTGGGCGACGTCGACATCCGGGCCGGCATCGACCTGCACAAGCGCGAAGGCCGCCTGGCCACGGTCACGGCCGTGCAGCCTCCCGGCCGCTTCGGCTCGCTGCGCTACGAGGGGACGAGGGTCATCGCCTTCGAGGAGAAGCCCCTGGGTGATGGCGGCTGGATCAACGGCGGCTTCTTCGTCCTGTCGCCGCAGGTTGGCCGTTACATCGACGGCGACGCGACCGTCTGGGAGCGCGAGCCGCTGGAGAACCTCGCCAAGGACAGCGAGCTCAGCGTCTACTTCCATCACGGCTTCTGGCAGCCGATGGACACGCTACGCGACAAGCGGTACCTGGAAGATCTGTGGAGCGGCGGCAATCCTCCCTGGAAAAGCTGGTAAGCCACCCGCTTCCCGCCCGATCAGCCCCTTGCCCCGCCTTCGATTGTAGAGACGCACGATGAAGATTCTGATCACAGGCAACATGGGCTATGTCGGCCCGGTGCTGACCCGTTACCTGCGCGCCCGGTATCCCCATGCCGTCATCATCGGTTATGATTCCGGCTTCTTCGGCCATTGCCTGACCGGTGCGGGCCTGCTCCCGGAGGCGCAGGCCGACGTTCAGCATTTCGGTGACGCCCGTCTCCTGCCGACGTCGCTGCTGGAGGGCGTCGACGCCGTCGTGCAGCTGGCGGCCGTGTCGAACGACCCGATGGGCAACCGCTACGAGGCGGTGACCGACGACATCAACCACCGGGCCGCCGTGCGCACGGCCGAGCTGGCGCGCGACGCCGGCGTGAAGAATTACGTCTTCGCGTCGAGCTGCAGCATGTACGGCGCGGCCGAGGGCGGACCGCGCCGCGAGACGGACCAGCTCAACCCGCTGACCGCCTACGCGCGCTCCAAGGTGGCGACCGAGCGGGGGCTGCAGACCATCGAGCTGGGCGGCATGGTAGCCACGGCCCTGCGCTTCGCCACCGCCTGCGGCATGTCGCCGCGCACCCGCCTCGACCTCGTGCTGAACGACTTCGTGGCCTGCGCCCTGGCGGCCGGCGAGATCACCGTGCTGAGCGACGGAACCCCCTGGCGCCCGCTGATCCATGTCGAGGACATGGCGCGTGCGATCGACTGGGCGATCCACCGCGAGGCCGGCAACGGGGGCCAGTTCCTGGCCGTCAACACCGGCTGCAACGAGTGGAACTATCAGGTCCGCGATCTGGCCAACGCGGTCGCCGAGGCGATTCCGGACACGCGCGTCAGCATCAACACCGACGCCCCGCCGGACAAGCGTTCCTACAGCGTCGACTTCTCGCTGTACCGGGAGCTGGCGCCCGGTCACCAGCCGCAGGTGTCGCTCGCCGAAGCCATCCTCGGCCTGAAGAACGGGCTGGAGGGCATGAACTTCCGCGACGCGTCCTTCCGCAACTCGCAGTTCATGCGCCTGAAGGTGCTGGAGCGCCACATGGAGGAGGGCCGCCTCGGCGAAGACCTCCACTGGATCCGCTGAGCGACGGGAGCCGACGCGATGAAGTTCCACAAGACCCCCCTGCACGGTGCCCACCTGATCGAGCTGGAGAAGCGCGGCGACGACCGCGGCTTCTTCGCCCGCTTCTTCTGCGAGCGCGAGTTCGCCGAGGCCGGGCTGTGCACCCGCTTTGTGCAGATCAACAACTCGCTCAGCGCCAAGGCCGGCACGCTGCGCGGCCTGCACTACCAGCTCACCCCCGACGCCGAGGTGAAGGTGGTGCGCTGCCTGAAGGGCGCGCTCTACGATGTGATCCTCGACCTGCGGCCCGACTCCCCGACCTACGGCAAGTGGTTCGGGGCCGAGCTGAACGAGGAGAACCGGCTGATGATGTACGTGCCGCAGGGCTTCGCGCACGGCTTCATCACGCTGACCGACAACACCGAGGCGCTCTATCTGGTCAACGCCTTCTATGGTCCAGACAACGAGCGGGGCGTGCGTTACAACGACCCGCGCTTCGGTGTGGAATGGCCGATCGCGCCGACCGAGGTTTCGGACAAGGACCGCAACTGGCGCGACTTCGATCCGGAATGGCACGGCGTGGAGCGCCTGCGGGGACTGGTATGAAGATCCTCCTGACGGGCGCCAGCTCCTTCACGGGCTATTGGATCGCCCGTGCGCTGCACCAAGCCGGCCATCATGTCGTCGCAACCCTCCGGGGTGCCCCGCAGGGATACGACGGCGTACGCGGCGAGCGGGTGCGCCGGCTGGCCGACTGCGCGGAGATCGTGCCCGATTGCGTGTTCGGCGAAGCGCGGTTCCTCGATCTCGTGCAGGCCGGCGGATGGGATCTGCTGTGCCATCACGCGGCCAACGTCACCAACTACCGCAGCCCGGATTTCGACGCGGCCGGCGCCCTTGCGGAGAACACCCGCAACCTGCCGGCGATCCTGCGCCGGCTGGCCGACCAGGGGTCCCGCGGCGTCGTCCTGACGGGAAGCGTGTTCGAGCAGAACGAAGGGGCCGGCACGCAGCCCCTGCACGCCTTCTCCCCCTACGGCCTGTCCAAGGGCCTGACCGATCAGACCTTCCGGTACTGGACGGCGGCCATCGGAATGCCGATGGGAAAGTTCGTCATTCCAAACCCGTTCGGTCCGTTCGAGGAGCCGCGCTTCTGCGCCTATCTGCTGAAGTGCTGGAGCAAGGGCGAAACCGCTTCGGTGAAGACGCCCCTCTACGTTCGGGACAACATCCACGTCGATCTGCTCGCCCTGTCCTATGCGGCCTTCTGCGCGGACCTGCCGGAGACCCCGGGTTTCCATCGCAGGAACGTCAGCGGTTATGTCGAGAGCCAGGGGGCCTTCGCAGTGCGCTATGCCGCGGAGCTGCGGTCGCGCGTCGGGCTCGACTGCCGGGTGGAACTGATGGAACAGACCGATTTCAGCGAGCCGATGGTCCGGATCAACACCGACCGGGTCGACGCCGCGCCGCTCGGCTGGTCGGAGAAGGACGCCTGGGACGCCATCGCAGCCTATTGCCGGGAATTCGGCCTGCTGGCCTGAACATACGCTCGGGGCTTGCTTTTCGCAGGGTATCCGAGACTGTTCTTTGCTGAACATCATCATGACAGACGCTGGGGTTGCGGACGCTCATGAAACTCGTCAAGCCGGTCATAACCGCGAACGCGGCGGCATCGCGCATCGCGACGCTTCAGGCCGAACTGGACGAGGCGAACGCCCGGCGCAAGGCGTCTGAGAGCCGGCTCGCCGACGAGCGCCGACGGGCCATGGACATGGTCGCCGAGGTTACCGGCCGCACGCGGCAGGGGGCGGCGGCCGTTCGTTCGGCGCAGGCGGCCGCCGCGCTTCGCTTCACCCTGACGGCCCCGCCGGCCCCGCCGTCGGCCGGGGAGGCGGCCCTGATGGACTGGATCGCCGTGTCGGGCCTGTTCGACGAGGCCCATTACGGCGGCCTTTTCCGGCTGCATGGCCTGCCGGCCCCGGACGGCGCGCTTCTCCATTTCGTGCGGTTCGGGGTCTCCCTGGGGCTCGATCCGTCGCCGTTGTTTGACACGGCCTTCTACATCCGCCGGAACCCGGACGTGGACCTTTCGGCCTGTCCGGCTTTCGTGCATTTCCTGGCCGTCGGCGGGTTCGAGGGGCGGGACCCCAACCCGTTGTTCGACGTGCGTTTTTATCTGGGCATGGATCCCGGATTGGCGGAGCGCGCGAACTCGCTGTTTCCCCAGGCCGCCCGCGTTCTGCAAAGCGAGGCCGTAGCCCGGCGGTACAACCCTCTCGTCCATTACGTTCGCGAGGGCGCGGCCGAGGGGCGCGCGCCCTCACCCTATTTCGACGGCCGCTTCTACACGGACAGCTATCCGGATGCGGCCTCGGGCGCGAACCCGCTCGCCCATTTCCTGGCGGTTGGGCTTGCGCGGGGCTGCCAGCCCAACCCGCTGTTCGACGTTCGCTATTATCTGGAACGCCACGCCGATGCCCGTGCGTCCGGCCTCAATCCGGTCGAGCATTACGTCGAGATCGGAACCGCCAAGGGCTGCAAGCCGCATCCCTATTTCGACACGGCCTTCTACCTCGACGCCCACCGGGATGTCGGCGATGCCGGCGTCAACCCGCTGGCGCATTTCCTGACGAACGGACGGGCCGAGGGCCGGTCGCCCAATCCGCTGTTCGACCCGGCCTTCTACCGGTCCTCGGCATCGGCCGACCTGCCGCCCGGGACCGATCCGCTCGACCATTACATGCGGCGCGGCGCGGGGGAGCGGCTCCGGCCGCACGCCGACTTCGATCCGGCCTACTATCTGGACGCCAACGCGGACGTGCGCGAGGGGGGATGCGATCCGCTGGCGCATTTCCTGGACTATGGCGTGTTCGAAGACCGCCGCCCGAACGCCGGTTTCGACCCCGGGGCTTACCGCAACCTGCACCCGGAGCTGCGCGGCTCCGCCGAACCGCCCTTCCTCCATTTCCTGCGCCACCGCGGGCGTTCCGGCGGAACCGCTGGGACGGAAGGCTTCGCGGATCTGCCATGGCGTCACGATGGTCCGGCAGAAACGGCGGCCGGGCTCGGGCGGAAGCCCTTCCGGGTCCTGTTCGTCACCCACATCGCCAACCGGACCGGCGCGCCGCTGTGCATCCTGCGCCTGCTCGAACAGCTTGCCACGCGGCCGGACCTGGACTGCCGCGTTCTGGTGAACGAGGACGGCGATCTGACGCCGCAGTTCGCCGCGCTGGTTCCGACCTTGCGGATCGCGGACGTCGCGGCCAGTGGCGGTGGCGCCCGGTCGGCGGCCATCGATCGGGTGGCCCGGCTGTTCCGCGAGGATTCGACCCGTTGCCTGGTCGTCGTCAACACGGCGGCCTGCGCGGAGTACGCCGAGATGTTCGGACGCTGGCGCGTGCCGGTTCTGGCGTGGCTGCACGAACTGCCGACCTCGATCGAAGCCTTCCTGGACGGGGCTGCGACCGTGGCGCGGATCGACCGGGCGGCGAGCCGAATCCTGTGCCCCTCCGAGTGCGTACGCGACGCGCTGGTCTCCCACTACGCGCTCGATCCCGGCAAGGTCGTGGCGATCCGCAACGGCACCGACCGTCCGCCGGCCGATCTCGACCGCGCCGCCGCCCGCCGGCGGGTGAGGGAGGAGTTCCGGCTTCCGCCCGACGCCCGGATCGTCCTGGGCTGCGGCACGGTGGACATGCGCAAGGGCGCGGACCTGTTCGTCCTTGCCGCCCATTCCCTGCTGTCGGCCGACGCCGGGCGCGCGTCGGACACCTGGTTCGTCTGGGTCGGCGACGGTTACGACGGGCGCTTCCGCCGCTGGCTGGAGCATGACGCGGTCCGCCTGGGCGTTGCCGACCGCGTCATCCTGGCCGGGGCGCGGGCCGAGCCGGCACCTTACTTCGCCGCCGCCGATGCGTTCGCGCTCACCTCGCGGGAGGACCCGTTCCCCATGGTGAACATGGAGGCCCTGTCGCACGGGCTTCCGGTCGTTGCCTTCGAGGGGGCCGGCGGGGCCGTGGAGATGCTGGGCGACGGGCAGGGCGTCGTCGTCCCCTACGCGGACGCGCGCGCGATGGCCGTGGCCCTGGGCCGGCTCCTCGCCGATCCGGCGGCCACGCGGCGCCGGGGGGAGATCACGGCGGCGCGGATCGCCCGCGACTGCGGCTGGGACCGGTACGCCGCCCGTTTCGAGGAGCTGCTGGCGCAGGCCTTCCATTACCGCCGGCAGCGGACGCTGACGGTTTCCGTCATCATCCCGAACTACAATTACGCCGCCTATCTGCCGCAGCGGATCGAAAGCATCCTGAAGCAGACCCGGCTTCCCGACGAGATCGTCTTCATCGACAACCGGTCCGAGGACGACAGCGTGGCGATCGCGCGCCGCTACGCCGCCGTCTCCCCGGTGCCGTTCCGCGTCGTCGTCAACGAACAGAACAACGGCAGCACCTTCCGGCAATGGCTGCGCGGCTTCTCCCTGGTGTCCGGGGACCTCGTGTGGATCGCGGAATCCGACGATTGGTGCGAGCCGGATTTTCTGGAGCGCGTGGTTCCGGAATTCTACGACGACGCGGTGAAGCTGGCTTTCGCGCAGTCGGACATCGCCGGCCCGAACGGGGAGATCTACGCCCCAGACTATCACGGCTACACGGACGAGCTTTCCCCGACGCACTGGCGCGGCTGGTACTGCGTGCCGGCGGCGGAGGAGGTGGCTCTGGCGCTGAGCCAGAAGAACAGCATTCCCAACGCCAGTGCGGTCGTCTTCCGCCGGCCCGATCCCGGCGCGGTGGAGGCGAAGCTCCTGGAATACCGCCTGTGCGGGGATTGGTGGTTCTACGCGCACACCATCCAGGGGGGCCGGATCGCCTTCGTGCCACAGGTCCTGAACCATCACCGCCGCCATCCGAAGACGGTCACGCACACCATCGAAAAGGAAGACCGGGCGATCGGCGAGGCCCTGGCCGTCAAGCGGGAGCTGTTCAACACCTTCCGGGTGCCGGCGCAGGCCAAGTGCCGCAGCATCGCCTGGTCGGCCTACGAGTACGACCGGCTGACCCGGCAGCATGACCTCCGGCGGCCGGGGATGTTCGAGAATCCGGCCTTCGCGTCCGTCCTGTCGGACCTCCACCGCAGCATCCACCCGGACGGTTCCGCGCGGCGGCTGCGCATTCTGACCGTGCTTCCCGACGCCGAGGTGGGGGGTGGGCAGACTGCCGCGATCCGCTTGGCCAACGCCTTGGCCGGAGCGCACGACAGCTTCATCGTCAACGCCCGCCCGGCGCTCTGCGACTCCGATGTCACCGGGCTGGTGAGCGACCGCGTCCTGCCATTGGAAGGCACGCTGGGGATGACGGAGTGGGCCGCCCGGCACGACCATGGCCACAATCCCAATCAACTGGCCGAGGGGCCCGACCGCATCCGCCTGCTGCGCGACCTGATCGCGTTCCACCGGATCGACGTCGTGCTGTCCCATGTCTGGTGGGCCGACCGCCTGGCCCATGCCGTCACCCGCGGCCTCGGCGTCCCCTGGTTCCTGCGGATGCACGGGTGCTACGAGGGGCTGATGAACCATCCGGACTGGGACCCGGAGTTCCACGGCCTGGTGCCGTCTCTGCTGCAATCGGCGTCCGGAATCATCTACTCCACGACACGCAACCTCCAGGTTTTCCGCCAATACGGCCTGCCGATGCCGCAGGTGACCGTGCAGCTCTTCAACGGTTTCGATCCGGCGGAAGTGCCGAAGGCGCCCAAGACCCGATTGCGGCGGGCCGCGGACGAGTTCGTGTTCTGCCTCTGCTCGCGCGCCATTCCGGAAAAGGGCTGGGAGGAGGCGATCGAGGCCGTGGCCGGCATCAACGCCCTCCCGCCCGCGCAACGCGGCGGGAAGCGCGCCCGTCTCGTGCTGGTCGGCGGCGGCCCGTACGCCGACGAGCTGGCCGAGCGCTTCGCCGGGCTGGACGCCGTCGATTTCCTTGGCCAGATGCCGCGCGTGGTGGAGGTGGTGGCGCAGTGCGACGCCGGGCTGCTGCCCAGCCGCTTCCTGTCGGAATCCCTGCCGTCCACCATCATCGAGTATTTCGCCTGCGGCATTCCTGCGGTCACGACGGACAACGGCTCGATCGCGGAGATGGTGTCGGCCGATGGGCGCGCCGCCGCCCTGGTGCTGCCGTTGCGCGGGGTGCTGTCGTTCCAGGCCGGCGATCTCGCGGGATTGATGCTGCGCTACATGACGGAACCCGGTCTCTACGCCGAACACAAAGCCAACGCGCGCTATGTGTTCGACAAGCTGTTCGATGCAAGTCGTGTGGCGGGTGAATACTTGCGGATCATGGAAGAGACATTGCGGAAGAACAAGAAGCTCGTCATGCTTCTTACGGTCTGAGGACGGCGAAGATGAAGCGTGCGCGCTGGACGCGGGCAGTGGACCGTGGCGATCCCGAACGCGGGGATGCCGGGACCGAAAAAGGTGCTCCATGACAGCCGTGCTGGTGACGGGCGGCGCCGGCTATGTCGGCAGCCACGCCTGCAAGGCCCTGGCGGCGGCCGGCTTTCTGCCGGTGACCTTCGACAGCCTGGAGCATGGCCGTCGCGACGCGGTTCGCTGGGGGCCGCTGCTGCAGGGCGATCTCGCCGACCGCACCGCGCTCGACCGGGCCTTTGCCGAACATCAACCCGTGGCTGTGCTTCATTTCGCCGCATACGCTTATGTCGGGGAGTCGGTGGCCAAGCCGTTGCGCTATTACCGGAACAACGTGGCGGGGACGCTGACGCTGCTTGAAGCCTTGGCCGCGGCGGAGGTCGGGATGCTGGTCTTCTCCAGCACCTGCGCCACTTACGGCGTGCCTCGGGTGACCCCCATTCCGGAGGATCACCCTCAGCAGCCGGTGAATCCGTACGGGGCCAGCAAGCTGATGGTGGAACGGATGATCATGGACGTCGGTGCCGCCTCCGGCCTGCGCGCCGTGATCCTGCGCTACTTCAACGCCGCCGGCGCCGACCCGGAGGGTGAGATCGGAGAGAACCACGATCCGGAAACCCACCTGATCCCCCTGGCCCTGGATGCCGCTCTGGGCCGCATTCCGCATCTGACGGTCAACGGCGACGACTACGACACCCCGGACGGCACCTGCGTGCGCGACTACATCCACGTTTCCGATCTGGCGGACGCCCATGTCCGAGCGCTGCGCCATCTGCTCGACGGCGGCGACAGCGTGGCGCTGAACCTGGGTAACGGCCAGGGATTCTCGATCCGAGAGGTGGCCGATGCGGCCGAGCGCGTCACCGGCCGGCGGGTGCCGTTGACGGTGGGGCCGCGGCGGCCGGGTGATCCGCCGGTTCTGGTGGGCGATGCCAAGCAAGCCCGCGCCTTGCTGAAATGGCGACCGCAGCGCGATGACCTCGACGTGCAAATCGCCGATGCGTGGCGGTGGCGGCAACGGGAGTACACAGTCAGTCAGGAAGCGGTCCGGTGCCGGTCACCCGACGGCAAGGAGACAGGAGCGGAGAAAAAATAATGTCTCCGATTCTGGACTTGTCAGAACGGGCCGGACCACGTAATCCATTCGGTCGTTCCTCTTACTACTTTGCGCCTGGGGCGGTTTTCCGGCCTTTGGGACGTGTCGTGTTTGCTCGGCTGGAAGAGCGGCTTTAGAAAGTTGGATCGCCCCTATGGACGCAACAAAGAGTCTCCGAATGATGCAAGCCACGTCGAATGAAGCCGATCTGAGGGGACGCTTTGAAGGTTTCTCCGGTGTCTTCGCCACTGGTTGGGCAAGCTGGGGAGAGGGCTGCGAAGACCATGCGAGGGTGGTCGTCCATATAGACGGGCAGACGATCGCCCAGAGCATCGCCAACTGCCACTTCCCGTATCTCGGCAACGGCCCGGAAGCCCACACGGGCTTCCGCATCCCACTGCCCGGCCGGTTCTTCAGCGGCGCCGCGCACAAGGTCGAGGTGTTCGCCGTCCAGGAAGACGGCGTGCTGGCCCCGTTGCCGGGAGGCCCCTATTTCCTGGGCAAGGATCAGTTCGACGGCTTCTTCGACTACATCAAGGATGGGGCGGCAGAGGGCTGGTGCTGCCCGCGCTCCTTCACAGACCCGTGCCGCGTCGACTTGTACGTGGATGGCGTGCCGAGCGGCAGCGCGACGGCGGACCATCCCCGCGCCGACCTCGCCTCGACAGGCATCCACATCAGGAATTCCGCCTACTCGATTCCGCTGCCCCCGATCTGCGTCGACGGCCGTCCGCACACGATCGAGGTGCGCTGCAACGGGGTCCCGCTTCACGGTTCGCCGAGGACCTACCAGGCGGACTATCGCGGATTCATCGATTCCGTGGACTTCCATAAGATTTCCGGCTGGATCATCAACAAGACCCCTGGGTCCGGGCCGGTGAAGCTTGATATCTCCGCCAACGAGAAGACCTTCACGGTTCTGGCCGATGGCGTCAGAACCGATCTTTTCGGCGAGTACGGCAGCACCCGCCACGGCTTCCACCTGGACATCTCAAGGGAGAATCTGGGAAGCGATGTCCTGAGCATCGCGGTCAAGCTGCATGGCGTGGATGTCCCGCTGACCAAGGCGCCGCTGACGTTCTACTCGGCGCGGGGCCTGGACAGCATGAAGGCCCGTTTCATCGATGCCATCATGGGGATGTGCCCCTCGGTGCCGGGGAGCGGCGGCGTCGATCTCTCCATCCTCCACTCCTCGCTGCACAATCTCCCGGCCATATTGGGGGTTCCGCGGGAGAGCTACTGGAACGACGATCAGACGATCTACGGCCCGGAGCGTCAGCTCCATGTCCTGGAGACCGTCCATTCGCCGACCCGCGGGATGCCGGTCACCATGGCGGTGCTCGTCGACGAGAAAACGGCCGATGCAATCGACTTCGGCGCGTTTCTGGCCTCCCTGAAGGCCTTCACGCTTCCGGGACTCGATGTCGCGGTTGTCAGAACGGGAACGGTGGGCGCGGAAATCAACGACTTCATCAAGCGGCTGTACGAGGCCGGTGTCCCGTGCCTTGCGGAATCCGCTTTCGTCCGCCTGTTCATGCAGGCCCCCGCCGCGTTCGTCGAGGGGCGTGGGGAAAAGAGCCTGCGAGGCTTGATGATCGTCCCCGCCGACAGTGTTCCCTCGCCCGAGGCCGTTCGCGTGTGGTGCCGGCAGTTCGAAGCCCACCCGGCTTTGACTTCCCTGTCGTTGCTGACCCTGTCCGACGCCCAGGCGTTTGCGCCGAAGGGCCGGGGGCCGCAGGCGGCCGCGGCGATCCGCCGGAACCTGGGGATTGACCTGGAAGCCGGCCCGGCGGTGACCGCGGCGGCGCAGCCGAGGCTGGCCTTCCTGAAGGCGCCCCGAACCGGATTCACCCTGTTGCGGTTGGCTCCCCTTCTCGACGCGGCCCCGGTGGAGGATGAGGACGAACTCTCCCTTGCCGATTTCCTCGATCTCTGGCTCGGCACCCTGTCCGACAGCGAGAACCTGCACGGGCTGACCGACGCCGTCTGCGTGCCGAGCAGCGTCCCGGCCCTGCGGAGGACGGATTTCCTCTCCTCCAACGATCATGCGCTTTGCCGGTCGATGGCTGAAGCGGTCGCCGTTGATCTGCTGCTGCGGGATGGGCGTCCCACCGTCCTTCATGTGATGCACAACCTCGACGGGGGAATTCTGCGGCATTGCAGGGACGTGGCCGAGATGCTGGAGGAGGCAGGGGTGCGCCCCCTGTTCTTCAGGCCCGTCCATGGCGGGCTGGCCGATCTGTACGATCCGGTGTCCGGGCTTGGCCGCCGCGTCGCCTTCAGCGAAACCGAGGACGGCCTGACCGAGGTCGCCCGGAACCTGAACATCCGTTCTGTCCACATCCACCATGTCATCAATCATGTGGAGGCGGTGTGGAAGATCGCGGAACGGCTGGGCGTTCCCTACGATGTGACGATCCACGACTATTACTGGGTCTGTCCGCGGGTGACCCTGATCGACGACAGCGGGCAATATTGCGGCGAGCCGTCGGCCTCCGCGTGCAATCGCTGCATCGCGATGTCGGGCTGCTACGACAACGTGCAGGACAGCTACGATGCCCTGGGCGGGACCGTGTCGGCGTGGCGCCGGCACCATGGCGCGCTGCTCGCGGGGGCTCGAACGGTCCTCGCGCCGTCCGGCGACGTCCTGGAACGGATGAAGCGGTACGTTCCGGAGGCCAATCTCCACGTCCTGACCCATGCGGAAGCCGTTCCGTCCGCCGTCCACACCCGCCGGAGTGCCGCGTCCAGCCGGATCGGCGTCGCGGTCATTGGCGGCATCGGCCCGCACAAGGGGTTCGAGCACCTGATCCGGCTCGCCCGTTGGTCCGATCGGCGCAACCTCAATCTTCACTTCTATGTCGTCGGCACGGTTCCCGACACGTCGAAGTTCGATGGGCTGGACAACATCACCCTCACCGGCGGCTACAAGCAGCCGGAGCTTCCGGAGCGGCTGGCCGCGCTGGACTGCCAGCTCGCGCTGTTCCTCAGCGTCTGGCCGGAAACCTACTGCTACACCCTGTCGGAGGCGCTCGCCGCCGGGCTGACGCCGGTGAGCTATGACCTGGGGGCGGTGGGCGAGCGCCTGCGCGCCCTGGGCGTCGGCACGCACATTCCCTTCCCGTCCACGCCGGAGATCATCGTGCGCGCCCTCATGGAGACCTACACCTGGCGGTCCACCCTGGCCGCCCCGGTCTCCATCGACATTGGCCTGTCTCCGGACCGGTACACGGACGCGTATCTCACATTCATCGATCTGCGCGAGCGGTCGCAGGCGGGGGCAGCCCAATGAAGTGCTACATCGAGAATGTCGGCTATGACGGCCTGCTGAACCTTCGCGGCTGGCTGTTCGACCCTGAACGCCCCATCGCCCGGATCGAAGTCTGCTCGACCGGACCGTTGGGGAGCGATGTCCGCGCGGCGACCTGGGGATTCGTGCGGAACGACGTCTTCGAGGACAATGGCCGCTGCGAGGCCGCCCTGAAATCGGGCTTGCATGTGCTCGGGCTCCAGGTGGGGACGCGGGCGCAGATCGACCTCCGTGTGGTCTTCGAGGACGGCACGGCGACCGAACTGCCGCTCGCCCTGTTCAGCCACGACGAAGCCGCGGCCGATCCGGACAAGGCGTTCTCGCTCACGCCGCTGGCCCCGGTCATCACTTCCGGGCTCAGCGTCGGCCACGCCGGCGGCCATGATCTTGCCGATGTGGTCGGCCGCTTCGGCGCCGCTCGCCCGCCCAGCGGCGCGGGTGCGGCGGCGGAGCCCGTCAATGTCCTGGTGTCCGTCTACAAGGGCCTGCATTTCCTGGCTCCCTTCTTCGAATCCATTTTCGCCGATCCTGGCTTCCCGTTCGAGCTGACGGTCGTCGACAACGGAAACGACGACCCGGCGGTGATCGGTCTGCTGTCCGAGGTCTGGAAGCGGCACAAGCCCCAGATGCGTCTGGTCCGGGTCGAGAAGAACGAGGGCTACATCAAGGGCATCAGCGCCGCCTACGAGGCGGCCACGCCCGGCCGCCATGTGGTCGTTCTGAACACCGACCTCGTCCTGCCGCCGCGTTGGCTCGAACGGTTGATGCAGCCGATCCTCGAGAACGACGACATTGCGACGGTGACTCCCTTCACCAACGCCGGCGCCTCCTGCAGCTTCCCCATCGTCGGCGAGGACAACCTCCGTTTCCGTGACCTGCCGGTGGACGTGATCGACCGCGCCTTCCAGGACATCGGCTGGGAGGGCGGGGGGCTCACCCTGCCGTCGGGCGTCGGCTTCTGCATGGCCCACAACAAGGCCGCCCTGGAGAAGATCGGCTATTACGACGCGGAGGCCTTCGGCTTCGGCTACGGCGAGGAGAACGACTGGTGCCTGAAGGCCCATCGCCTGGGCTACCGCAACATCCTGCTGCCCAACATGCATGTGTGGCACAAGCACGGCGGCGTGTATCTGGCGGAGGAGAAGCGCGAGCTGATCGCCCGCAACCTGCGCACCATCAACGCGCGCTATCCCGAGTATGAGGGGATGGTGCATTCCTACTTCAGCAAGGACGAGCTGTTCGGGCTGCGCACGATCATCGCCGCGCGGCTCGTCTCCACCCAGCTGAAGGCGCCGGCGCGGGCCATCGTCGCCGACCTGGCCGCCGCTTCGGCCAAAGCCGCCCAGCGCGAGAAGATCGAGCTGTGCGAGCAGGGCGGCGCCTGTGTGTGGATCACCCCCAGCGGCGAGCACAGCCTTCGGGTTTCCGTCTTCGTGGAGGAAACCGCCGCCTCCTTCCACACCAGCTCGGCCGAGGCCCTGCTCGCGCTGTTCCGCCTCCTGGACATCCGGGAGATGGGCGTCTACAGTCTGATCCCCAACGGCGTTCTGGCCGAGGCATTGCGGCTGCTGGCCCGCCGGCCCGCCGAGGAGCGGGTGAAGCTGCATGTGCGGCTGGGCGATTACGCCCTCTTCTGCCCGACCCGCACACTGATCGACCACAGCGGCTCCTTCTGTGGCCTGCGGAACGACGCGGCGTGCCAGTCCTGTCTCAGCCGGAACGAGCTGAAGGGCGGCGGTCCCGCCGGCGACGGCTCGATCGAGGACTGGCGCCGCCAATGGGCGCCCTATGTCGAACTGGCAACCACGATGTCCGTGGAAGCGGGCTGCTCCCGGCTTCTGGTCGAGGACGGGTTGCGGCGTTTCTTCCTGGGTCCTCGCCGGCCCGCCGGAAAGGGCCTGCCGCACAGCCCGGCGATTCAACCGGTGCCGCTGAGCGCCTGACGCGGCCGGCACCCCGCGTGTGCGGCACGGATCATGGGTTTAGGAGCAGGGCGGAAAGACGATGCAACTCGAGCGGCAAGCCGATCTCCACAATCTGCTCATCGACACCGATCCGGCCGCGCAGATCGCCTACACCGACGGCGATGCGACGGAAAACGCCATCCTGGCGATCGTCGAATCCGAGCCGGACGTCGGCCCCGGATCGCCGGGCCTGAGCCGCCACATCAAGGATTGGCCGACCGAGTATCATTTCAGCCCCTTGCGCCTCAACCTGCTGCGGCCGGTGAGGCATCTCCTGCGGGGCCGCGTTCTGGAGGTCGGCGGCGGGTGCGGGGCGCTGTCCCCCTACATCGCCGAACAGGCCGACGAACTGATCGTCGTGGAGGGGGCGCTGCGCCGCGCGCGCATCTGCGCCACCCGCTGCCGCGGGCTGGCCAACACGCAAGTGTGGGCCACCAACTTCTCCTGCCTTCCGGAAACGGAGACGTTCGACACCGTCCTGGTGATCGGCGTCCTCGAATACAGCCCCTCCTTCTTCAAGGACGGGGAACGGGACCCGTTCGACGCCTTCCTCGCCAAGGTCCGCAAGCATCTGGCGCCGGGCGGCCGGGCGATCATCGCGATCGAGAACCGGTTCGGCCTCAAATATTTCTGTGGGGCGCCGGAGGACCATGAGATGGTCCAGTTCTACGGGATCGAGGACCGGTACCGGCCGAACCAGTTCAAGACCTTCGGGCGGCGCGAACTGCTCGACCTTCTCGGCCGGGCCGGGCTTGGCCACACCGACCTGCTTCTGCCCTTTCCGGACTACAAGCTCCCGCAGGTCGTCCTTCATCAGACGGCGCCCGACCACCCGGAGATCGATCTCCAGGCGCTCCTGCTGCGGGCCGCGGCCCCGACGCAGAGCCGTTCCTACCAGCGGCTCGCCACCGAACAGTTCGTCTGGCCGAACCTCGCGAAGAACGGCCTCGCCGCCGATCTGGCCAACTCCTTCCTGGTCGTCGCCGCCCCCGAGCCCCTGCCCGCCGGGAGCGGGACGGATCTCGTCTTCTACTACACGGCCCGGAACGGCAAGGCGTTCAGCAAGGAAACGATCATTTCACGGAACGACGGGGGGCATCTCGGCGTCCGGCGTGCGCCGCTGTACGGCGACGGGGACGGTGGCGAGGATGATGGCGGCGGCCCGCCTGGCATCGTCTGGAAGCTGGAGAGCGAACCCTTCTTTGCGGGGCGCTGGTACATGGGCGGCCTGCTGGAGCTTGCCAAAAGGCCGGTGTGCGACGTGGCGGCCATCGCCGAATGGTGCAGGCCCTGGATCGGCTATCTTGAGGAGAACGCCGTCGCTTCCGGCGACGATCGCGTGCTTCCCGGGGAATTCATCGACTGCAATCCCCTCAACATCGTCCAGAGCGCCGAAGGGCTGCGCTTCTTCGACCGGGAATGGGAGCTTATGGGCAAGCCGCCCCTTTCCCATGTGGTGTTCCGGGGGCTGCACTGGGCGTTGAGTTCGATCGGCTCCCTGACCTATTGGAGCGACGTCGCGGGATCGCGGATCATCGACGTCACCCGGTCCGTGCTGACGACGCTTCTCCCCGACTGCGGACCGAACATCGTTGACGGTCTCGTCGAGCAGGAAGTCGCGTTGCAGCGGCTGATGGGGCAGGACGGCGATGCCATACGCACGTTGCTTCTGACCCAGATCATCTCCGCACGGGTTGAGGTGCAGGCGTCGCTGGACAGCCTGTCGACGTTGGTCCGCGCCGAACATCAGCTCAACCAGCAACTCCAGGATCTGTCGGCACGGGTCGCCGCCGACTTGGCCGGCGACCTTCCTAATCTGCGTGTGCGGGGGTACATCGACTCCGTCCGCAATGGCGAGGCGGGACATCGGATCGTGTCCGGTTGGGCTTTCGATCCAATCCTGAAAAGGGCACCGAAATACGTTGTTCTTCTGCACAAAGGAAAGCCGGTGGCAAGTGCGCCGGTCAATGTGGTGCGCAATGATGTCCACCAATCTCTCGGGGTGCCGGAATGCTCCAGGGAGCTAGGCTTTTGGATTGCCGTGCCGAGTAATGCCGTTGCAGAAGCAATTAGTCCCCACAACTCTAAGGTCGGCGCATTCTCTCCAGACTATATTGGGGAGTTAGAATGGGCTAGCTTTCCTTAGCGTTTTATTGCCATTCGAAAGTCGAAGCAGAACATCCGCAGTTTCACACATCGTTCGGAGAAGAAAATGCTCTATGACAAAGAATCTCGCTGTAACGTTGATGTCGTTGAGGCCAGTTTTTGTGAATATAAGGATAAGCATCCGGAAAAATTCGAGAGGCTTGTTCCCTTTTTTGAGGTTGGTGAGAGCGATGAATATATTCCAGGCCCCTTGTCAAAGGAGAGATTAATTTCTCGTGATTTAGAGAGAGCTAGGGGCTTGGCTCCTTGGGGGTATTCATTTGATATTTGCCCAGGAATTTCTACTGATTCTATAGATATTGGCCGACTCGATGACTATATCCGGGCGGAGGGGAGAAATGATTATATCATTCGAATGTCAATGTTCTCATATCTTATGAAGAAATTTTCTGTTGAAGGAAGCTGGTTAGATATTGCAACGAACAGCGGCATTATTCCTCTTATGTTAAGTCATGGGAAAAATTTGTCAGTAACCGGAATTGATATTGGCGAAGTTAATATTGATAAGGCTCAGTTTCTAAAAAGTATTTCTGGTGACCAGAAGTCAAAGTTTTTTGTTGCTGACGCTTATGAGTTTCTAGAAGGAAAGGGCAATGAATGTTATGATTTTATTTCCGCATTAGGGATTTTTTACCACTTGTCAAATCCTCTTGGCCTTCTTCAGCTCATGCATGAAAAGTCAAAGAGGTTTGTTCTGATTGACACGATTATTCACAATTTTGAATTCTCGGGGTGGGTCCAAACTGTTTCGCGGCATGTAAAGTTTTCACATCTTGCGCATGCAAATGATACGCGGAAAATCGTCGAGCTCCACCCGACGTATCGTGGGATGATTGATGCGCTTTATCAGGTCGGATTCGATTCTGTGACTGAAATTCTGCCCAGCGAGGAGCTGCTTCGGAAGTACCCTGGGACAGTGTATGGGACCAGAAATCGCCGAGTTCTTCTTGCGGAAAAGAACCAAGCATAGCTAAAAAAATCTAATTGCGGCTGGGACTCCAGAAGGCCCAGCCGCAATTAGATTCTGTCTTATAATATTATAGGAATATAAATTTTTTAAATTTCTGTTATATATTATTAAGCATTAGCGTTTTTTAAATTTTCTGTAATTCCTTTTACTGTTATTAGATCTGGACGGTAGGACGTTATTAGGTTGTTTTCCTTCTTCTCAATAATCTCGTCAATCGCCCTTTCAGTGTCGGCAAATGATACATCGGTGAGGTCCCAAGGTGCGTAGTCCCACCATTTGATCGAAAGAAGTTTTTCTACAGTTTTTTCGGGAAAACGCAAACGCTTTACAACGGCAGGGTTTCCAACCACTATCGAGTAGGGAGGAACATCTCGGGTGACAACCGAGCAGGCACCGATGACAGCGCCATCACCGATGGTTACACCCATTTTAATAAAGGCCCCATGACCGATCCACACATCGTTTCCAATGACCGTATCCTTCGGGCCGTGCAAATTTGAGTTAGGTTGCGGCGGCACGCTGTAGGAACGGTAGAGATCGGCTTGCGGCCATCCTTGGCCAACCGGAAACCGGAAATCATTCATATATTGAAACGGGCTGGTGCTCAACCAATCCATAGGATGATTCCCGCGTCCGCATTGAATGCTCTCGCCGAACGAGCAATAGCGGCCAATGCGGGCACCAAAGAAATAGCCGCTCACCCCGTAGCTGAAAGCCCCCATGGAACCGCCATAAGCCCAATTCATCCACTGGACATGGCATGGCGGTTCAAACGTCGCGGCCAGCGGTACGTTCGTCATCCCAGGTGTCCAGAAATTCGCAACGCCAGCTTCGGTAAGGGCTTTTTTTAGTTCTTCGGAAACTGGAACCAAACTCATGGGGACGGCACCTTTGCAAGGCTTCAGGACGGAAAGAGGGTAATTCATAAGGAGCATGACAGCAACAGCGAATCGCTAATGTGAAGTTCAAAACGTAAAATTGAACTTTGCATATCATGACGAAAATCTTATCCACATCATAATAGTTGCAGCAATTTTATGAAGTAAAAATTTTTTAATAGATGATTGTGGAGCGTTATTGATCGCCAACATTTGTGGGATGACGGGGCGTATTCGAAATATTACTGGATACGTAGAATTTTGTTTTTTTATCGAGGCAAATATAATTTATTGACGGGTGTGGCCTATTCGTTCAATTAACCGTAAGGTGGTGTTCTGGTAAGGTTTTCAATGTCATGATTCTACGAAGTGCGGGTTTCGACGGCCGGCGTTGCCTTGTCGTATGCGGCATCGAACGGGGCGGAACCTCTATGGTTGCGGTGGCACTGGAAACGCTCGGCGTCTTCATGGGCGAATCGCTGGAGGCGACCGGTGAGGACAATGAAATCGGTATTGCGATCAAAAGCTTGATAGCCGGACGCACCGAAGAAAAGGTCCTGACCATCAAGGACATCTTTGGACGCCGGGATGCCGCCCATCCGGTCTGGGGGTTCAAGATCCCCAACATCTTCCGCACGCCGGAGATCTTCGAGTGGCTCGAGAAGCCCGTCCTGATCTTCATTTTCCGGGATACGATCGCCATCAGTCAGCGCATGAGCAAAGCGATGCGGCGCGATCCGGCCGAAGCCGTGGCAAGCACCGGGCAGCTTCAGGCCGAGTTGCTTGACTGCTTCCTGACGACGCGCTTTCCGGCTTTGGGCTTCTCGTATGAGAAGGTTCTTCATGACCCTGCGAAGTTCGTCGACGAACTGATCGGGGCGCTCGGGCTGAGTCCGACGCCCGAGCAGCGGGACGCGGCGATCGCGAAGATCATGCCCTCACCGGAGGCGTATCTCAAAATCAGCGGAAACGCCCAGGTTGTCGGCCAGTTGGAGCGATTCCAGGCCGGCTACATCTATGGCTGGGCCCTTGACCTGACGAACGAGCACACGACCATCACCGTCCAGATCGAGATCGATGGAATCGTCGTCGGCAACATCGAAGCGAATCTGCACCGTGGGGATTTGCTGGAATACTGCCGTGAGAATTTCCACCACGGCTTCCAGTACAAGGTTCCGGCTTCCTATTACGATGGCGTTGAGCGCACCATGCGGCTGTCCATCAAGGACGCGTCGTCCGTGCGGATCGGTGGCCAGGATCAGGTTCTGAAAATTCCCGCCGTCTTCGGAGTCCTGGAGGACATACTCAATGAGACGCAGCGCGGATGGGTCTACCGGCACGGCCAGTCCGCCGAAGGCCTCACGATCCGGTACAAGATCGACGACCAGGAGGTCGCCACCGTCAAAGCGGACTATCCGCGGGACGATCTCGAGCCGGCCGGGTTCATTGGCGCAGCGGGTGTCTGCGTCGCGCTCGACGACCGCTTTCTGGATGGAAACGTCCACAAGATCGAATTCGAAGTCGAGGGTGTCGATGAATGGGTCATCGAGGGCAGTCCACGATATGTGAGATTTCCAGAGGCGGCCCCGCGAGCCCCGGAGTCCACATGATGTGAACTCCAGGGTCCGGGGACGGGCAAGCGGCTACCGCACCAGCCATTCCTCGACGGCGGGGGAGACCGTGCACAGCTTCATCCAACGGTCGCCCGTGGGCTGGCCCTGGCGGACGCGCAGTTTCCCCATCAGGCCGACAATCGTCCATTCCGGTCGTTCGGCGCGCGGGCGATAAGGCCGGGCCGGATCGAAGGCCGGGTTGAGGATCGGTCGCCGCTGCACCGTCCGGCGGGCCTCTGGAGGAACCGCCGTGTCCTCGGGGATGGCGTCGGCGGGGCAGCGGTGCGGGCGGGTGCCGGGCAGGCCGCCGGAGTCGGCGGCCGGCACCGTTTCCTGCCACTCCACGAGTTCGTACTCTTCGGTCAGCAGGCCGCCGTAATCGTCGCGCCGGTATTTGCCGGCCCAGCAATTCCAGGCGGCGTCGCCGACGATGGTCGGGTTGGCGCCGACCACGCCGACGATGCGGGCGGGCGGGTCGCTGGCCAGTGCCGGACGGATGCGCCCGCCCTCCAGCACCACGGCCAGACCACGCCGGTCCTCGGCGTCCGGGTTGCCGTCGGCCCATTCGAAGAACTCGGCGTAATCGGCGCCCCCGCCGGTCCAAGCCCCGTCAGCGTAGGCGCTGCCGTCGCCCAGGAGTTTGAACTTGGTGTCGGGGGTGGAGGAAACGCCGGCCCGCGCCTGCAGAAACATGAACCCGTTCGATCCCGGACGGTCGGCGTCGAGCAGAAGCGCCTGACTGGCGTAGGCGCCGTGGCTGACATGGGCGCGCATCGCCGGCGAGGCGGAATCGCTGGTTGTCGCCAGAAGGCTCTGGCCGGTGCCGGCCACATGGAGCCGGGCGCTGGGAAAAACCGTGCCGATGCCGACCTTGCCGTCAGGCTGGCCGCGCAGGAACTCCGCGCTGTTGGCGTAGAGCGCCAAGGCATGGTTGCTGAGGTTGCCGAAGATGGTCGCACCGCTTCCGCCGGCGGTGTACCAGCGGGCATCGACGGCGCTTCCGTCGTACAGGCGGATCTGCGGCGTTCCGGCCCGGACTTCCAGGGGAACCGTCGGGCTGCATCCGACGCCCATCCGACCGCCGGCGTCCACCCGGACCCGTTCCGCTCCCCCGGTCGCAATCGCCAGCGTGTCGGCGACGGGCGAGAACAGGCCGGTGTCCGGGTCCCCGGCGAAGCCGACGGCCGCCGCCGCCGCCGAGCCGCCGGTCACCTGCAACGGGGGCAGCGGCTGCGGCACGATCATGCCATGATGATAAGCCCCACTCATGACCGTCCTCCAAAGAAGGACAGCGACACGAGGCAGGCGGCCGGAGCAACCAGCCCCAGGACGGTGCCGGCCTCGACCCGCCGCGCCTGGGGAGCCAGTTCGGGAGCGCCGCCGCTCAGGTCGCTTCCCGTCGGCAGCGCGGCGCCGCCGCCGTACTGCACCCAGAAGAGGCCGGTGGCGTTGAACAGAACACTGGCCGCTTCATTCGGAACGGTGACCGTCTGGCCAACCCCGGCCGTCAGCGCCACGACGTGGCGGCTGGAGGACGGATGCAGGATTGCGGTCGGCAATCCCATATCGTCCTGATAGGTTCGAAATCCTTGCATGGCTTTCTCCCGGCTCGTCGTCGCGAGCACAAAAAAACCCGCTACGGCGAAGCCGGGCGGGGTAAAAAAAAGACACAGTAGGGCCTTGATCGGCGCAGCCTAGGCGGCGCCGCAAGGCTATGTCAAGGTATATTGTCCTAGAAAAATCTTACCATCACCGGAGAAGGCGGATTCCCCCCCGCAAGGGTCTCTTACCGACGGAGCATCGACTCCCCCCAGATATGGCGTGGCGGAAGGGCCAGGCCGGTGAAGGGACGCTTGTCGAGGTTCAGGTTCGGGCTGTAGTGCGGGTCGCGCAGCATGGCGTGCCGCCACCGCGCCCGCATGTGCATCTCTTCCCGGAGCGCGCGGGCTTGGCGGTCGGGTGGGACATCGCGGCCGCGGCTGACCGACTCGTCGTGATAAAGTTCGACATGCGGCGTCCAGACGATCAGCTTTCCGCTTTCCCGGATGCGCAGGCACAGGTCCACGTCGTTGTACGCGACCGGAAGGTTTGCGGAGTCGAAGCCCCCGACCGCGTGGAACGTTTCCGTCCGGCAGAACAGGCAGGCGGCGGTGACCGCGGAATAGTTCCCCGCGACGCTGGTCCTGCCGAAATACCCGTCGTCGTTCCGGTGCGTGTGTTGGAACGCGTTCTCCGCCAGCCCGTCGACGCCGATGACGATCCCGCCATGCTGGAGCATCTCGTTGCGGTACAACAGCTTGGCTCCCACCGCCCCGACCTCGGGACGGCTGAGGATCCCGACAACCTCCTCCAGCCAGCTGGGCGTGATGAGTTCGACGTCGTTGTTGACGAAGCCCAGCACAGCCCCCTTGGCGATCCCCGCGGCCAGGTTGTTCATGTCCGAAAAGTTGAAGTAGGAATCGTAGGAAACCACGCGGATGCTTCCGGTTGCGGATTCCCGCCGCAAATACGCCACAGTTTCCGCGTCCCGGCTTTGGTTGTCGATCACGATGATCTCGTAATTCGGATAGGTCGTGCGCCCGCGGATGCTGTCGATGCAAGTCCTGAGCAGATCGAGCCGGTCGCGCGTGGGAACGATCAGGCTGACCAGGGGACGGGAATGCGGGACGGGCCACCGCACGCGGCGCCTCGCTCCGTTCCCGGCCGCCGCCTGGACGGTTGCGGGGAAGCCGCGGCGATGCAGGTGATTCTGGATGGCGGGGATCCAGCCGTCGGTGCATTGGTCCGCCCCTTTCAGGCGGCTCAGCGTTTCTGGAACATGGACGATCCGGTCGGGCTTGGCGTCCTCGATGGCGGAGACTTTCGCATCCGGGATGGTGAGGGCGGGAGGCTTGCCGGCCAGAAGGCCCGAGCGGACCAGAAAGATCCCGCAGGTGTAGTCCTGCGACAGGAACAGGTCGTAGTTCCAGTCCGGGCGGAACCATGGCCGGATCCCATCCGGGGTTTCCACCTCCGCATCGGCATACAGGATATCGGCGCCGGTTTCGGTGAACAGCCGCAGCGCGCGGTGCAGCGCCCCGGGCAACAGCTGCGCGAAGGAATCGACGAACACCAGGATCTCGGGCTGGTCGGCCAGACCCGGAAGCATGGATATGGATGAGGTGCCGCCGATTATTCGATGGGCGGGAAGGGCGGTCGGCGGGAGGTCGTCCCCGCGCGCGAAGCCGCCGAAGCACATCCGCCAGAATTCATAATCGTGCCAGGGAATGGAGCAGGGATGGCGCGCTTCGACCTGCTGGATGTAGCGGTCGATGACGCTGACCTGCGCCATGATCCGCTGGGAGCTTTCGAGCGGCAGCGCGCGCATCAGCGAATGGAGCACGGAGCGGGGGCCATGGGGGAGGGCCAACACCCGCACCGGGCCGCCTTTCAGGGCAACGCCGTCTTCGGCTTCGATGGTGACCGGGCGTTCCCGGCCATCCGCCAGCTCCGGCGGCAGATGAATTCTGAAGACATGCCTGCCGTTGCCGAAGCCGGCGTCGAGCAGGTCCCCGCGGAATTCATCGGCCGTGGCCCACGCCACCGCCACACCGTCCACGATCGCCTTGACGCGAAGCGGCCGGTCGGGTGCCGCCTGGTCCCAGCACCAACCCTCCACCACCAGGCCGCGGCTGTGCTCGACGTAGCCCTCGACGGTCGGAGCCGTGGCGCGGGCCGGACCGAGCGCCTCGCCGGGCAGCATGAAGTGGCTGTTGGCGACGCGCACGCGGGCCAGATCCCCCTCGTCCAAAGGCAGTGGAATGCTGAATCCGTAGCTTCCGTCGCCGCGTCCGGAGGTGGCCGAAGCGTCCTGCGTCCGGTTGGCGATGCCAAGGGCCCTGACCGTGTCGTCGACAACCACCTCCAGCACGAGACTCATGCCCGGCTGGCGCGGATTCCAGGCCCATCCGACGATGTTGCCGTTCCAATAGCCCTGAACACAGCCTTCAATCGTATCGATCATGCGCACCACGGCTGCTGACGGTTTCCGCCTCGGAGAAAGTATAGGACCTCATCCTCGACCGTAGGTTTGGCGTTTGAAAGCGGCGGGCGATAGAGGTTTTTTCAGACGCCAGTCGTTTTCGGCCAAATTCTCCAGACTGCCTCCGGGCGTTTGGGGGGATGGATTGCGCGCCCTCTCCATGCCATAGGCCGTGTTCTTGGAGGCCGATGAGGACCGGTGAGCAAAAACGTTGAAGTGAGCGGCTGAACCGCGCATTCATGCAGCACTCCGCCATGGAGCCCCTTCGGCGTCGTGAAGGGGGGCGGCCAGGGCCACCCGGTCCGACCCGTGCTGCCCGATGCACGCGTGGAACAGGTTTCGGAAACAGGAGCATGCGTTGAGCAAGGTTGCTTTGATCACCGGGGTTACAGGGCAAGACGGTGCCTATCTTGCCGAGCTTCTGTTGTCGAAGGGCTACATCGTCCATGGGGTCAAGCGGCGCTCGTCCTCCTTCAACACGGAACGGGTGGAGAATCTGTACCGCGACATGCACGAGGAGGACGTCCGCTTCCGGATGCATTACGGCGACCTGACCGACGCGACCAACCTGATTCGCATCGTCCAGGAGATCCAGCCGGACGAAATCTACAACCTCGCCGCCCAAAGCCATGTGCAGGTCAGCTTCGAGACGCCGGAATACACCGCGAACGCCGACGGGCTGGGGACGCTGCGCCTGCTGGAGGCGATCCGTATCCTGAAGCTGGAAGGCAAAACGCGCTTTTACCAAGCCTCCACCTCGGAACTGTTCGGCAAGGCGCGGGAGACGCCGCAGCGGGAGACGACGCCCTTCTACCCGCGCAGCCCCTATGCGGTGGCCAAGCTCTACGCCTACTGGATCACGGTCAACTACCGCGAGGCCTACGGCTTTCACGCGTCCAACGGCATCCTGTTCAATCACGAAGGGCCGACCCGCGGGGAGACCTTCGTAACCCGCAAGATCACCCGCGCCGTTGCCGCCATCCAGTTCGGCCTCCAGAAGACGCTCTACCTCGGCAACCTGGATGCCAAGCGCGATTGGGGCCATGCCCGCGACTACGTCGAGGGGATGTGGCGCATCGTCCAGCAGGACCGGCCGGACGACTATGTGCTGGCCACCGGCGAGACCCATTCCATCCGCGAGTTCGTGGAACTGGCCTTCGCTCACGTCGGCCGCCGGATCGAATGGCGGGGAACGGGCGTGGACGAGAAGGGGGTCGACGCCGACACCGGTGACGTGCTGATCGAGGTCGATCCGCGCTATTTCCGTCCGACCGAGGTGGACCTGCTGCTGGGCGACCCGTCCAAGGCGCGGGATAGGCTGGGCTGGACGTACAGCACCAGCTTTCCCGACCTCGTCCGCGAGATGATGGAAAGCGACCTCGCCCGCTTCGGGCGGGAGGGGCCTGTTCATCTTGCGGACGAAGCCGGGCGCCGGGCCTGATTTCGGGCTCTCCGCCCCTCTGGGGCGGTCCGGCGCGTTAAGGCTGTGAAGCCACTGACGAACGGAGTATACAGGCCGCCGTTCGGTTGGCTTCGTTCCGGAGTTCGCGTGGTGTTGTCCAGAGCCTCCTCGCCGTGGCGCTGCCTCTGTGCGGTCACGGCTTGCACCCAAGGCGCCTGCAATGACGAGTGAGAGCATGACCGCCCCCCGGATGCGCCGACGCAATACGGATGTCTATGATTCCGGGGGGCGCGGCCAAGCGGAGCGGGCCTGGGAAGACCTGCTGGAGGGCGGCCGGCGTTGGCGGCTGTGGAGCAAGCTCGGCTGGCACGACATCCGCAAGCGCTACCGCCGCTCGGTACTCGGACCCTTTTGGCTGACCCTCAGCATGGCGGTCATGGTGGCCAGCCTCGGCCTCATCTACGGCACGCTGTTCCGGCTCGACCTGGAAAATTACTTGCCGTTCCTCGCCATCGGTCTGGCTACTTGGACCTTCATCGCGTCCTTCCTCAACGAAGGCTGCACGAGCTTCATCGACCTTGAGCCGCTGATCAAAAATGTGCGCATCCCAATGTCTCTGCACATTTTGCGCGTGCTTTGGCGGAACCTGATCATCTACGCCCACAACATCGTCATCTTCGCGGGGGTGGCGGTGGTCTTCGGGATATGGCCGGGGATCGGGGGCATCCTGCTCGCCGTGGTGGGGCTCGGGCTCCTGCTGGTGAACGCCGGCTGGATCATGCTGCTGTGCGGTATGATCTGCACGCGCTTCCGCGACGTGCCGCCCATTGTCGCCAGCGTGATCCAGCTCCTGTTCTTCGTGACGCCGGTCATGTGGAAGCCGGAGTTGCTGGGGGACCGGCGCTACCTGATGGCGCTCAACCCCCTCTATCATCTGATCGAGGCCATCCGGGCGCCGCTGCTCGGCCAGCTTCCGGGTTGGGAGAACTGGGTGGTCGGCCTGCTGTTCGCCGCAGCCGGCTGGGCCTTCACCTTCGCTGTCTTCGCCCGTTTCCGCAAACGCATCGCCTACTGGCTCTGATGGCTTCGATACATCTGAACAACGTCTCGGTCGATTTTGTGCTTTACCAGGGAAGCGCGCGCTCCCTGAAGAAGACCCTGCTGCGCTCCTCCACCAGCGGCGTGCTGAAGCACGACGCCCATCACCGGGTCACCGTCAAGGCGTTGAGCGACTTCTCGCTGACCCTGGAGCATGGCGACCGGGTGGGGCTGATCGGCGGCAACGGCGCCGGCAAGACGACGCTGTTGCGCGTGCTCGCCGGCGTCTACGAGCCGACGGCTGGGCGCATCCGTGTCGACGGGCGCGTCACGCCGCTGTTCGACATCGGGCTCGGCCTCGATATGGACGCGTCGGGCTACGATAATATCCGGATGCGGGCAGCCTATTTCGGAATCGACGCCGACGAGGTCGAGCGGAAGATGGACGACATCGCCGCCTTCACCGAACTGGGCGATTATCTCAACCTGCCGGTCCGCACCTATTCAGCGGGCATGACGCTCCGCCTCGCCTTCGCCGCGGCGACCTCCGTCGATCCGGAAATCCTGTTGATGGACGAGTGGCTCGCTGTCAGCGACACGAGGTTCCTGGAGAAGGCCCAGCGCCGGGCCGAGGGGTTCGTGAGCCGGTCCAGCATCATGGTAATCGCCTCCCATGTCGAGGACGTGCTGAAGCGGCTGTGCAACAAGCTGCTCTGGCTTGAGCGCGGCACCATCCAGCGCTTCGGGCCGGTCGACGAGGTCCTGGCGGCCTATCACGCCCAGAGCGTCGAGAGGCTTTCGTAAAAGAACTTTGCTCGACCCCTGCGTCGAGAAGGTGGGATGCATGACCACGGGCGCGGATTTTTCCCTGCATGGCAAGCGGGTTTGGGTCGCGGGGCATCGCGGCATGGCGGGGGCGGCCATCGTCCGCCGGCTGGAGCGGGAGGCGTGCGACATCCTGACGGTCGGCCGTGACCGCGTCGACCTGAGCCGCCAGGCCGAGGTCGAGGACTGGATGGGCGAAGCGCGGCCGGACGTCGTCTTCCTGGCCGCGGCGCTGGTCGGGGGCATCCAGGCCAACAACAGCCGTCCGGCCGAATTCCTCTACGAGAACCTCGCGATCGAGACCAACGTCATCCACGCCGCCAAGCGGGTGGGGGTGCGCAAGCTCGTGTTCCTCGGCTCCTCCTGCATCTATCCCCGGCTGGCGGCGCAGCCGATGCGCGAGGAGGCGCTGCTCACCGGTCCGCTGGAGCCGACCAACGAGTGGTACGCGGTCGCCAAGATCGCCGGCATCAAGATGTGCCAGGCCTACCGCCGGCAGTACGGCTGCGACTTCATCGCGGCGATGCCGACAAACCTCTACGGTTATGGCGACAACTTCGACATCGCGCAGGGTCATGTCGCCGCCGCCCTGATGGTCCGCATCCACCGGGCCAAGGAAGAGGGGGCCGACAGCGTCGAGCTGTGGGGCGACGGCAGCCCGCTGCGTGAGTTCCTGTTCGTCGAGGACCTGGCCGACGGGCTGGTCTTCCTGACAAAGAACTATTCGGGCGAAGCGCACGTCAACCTCGGGTCCGGCCACGAGCTGTCCATCCGCGGGCTCGCCGAGTTGCTGGGCGCGGTGATCGGTTACCGGGGCGATTTCCGTTTCGATCACTCCAAGCCGAACGGGGCTCCCCGCAAGATCATGGACGGCAGCCGGCTCCAGGCGATGGGCTGGAGCGCGCCGACCAGCCTGCGCGACGGCTTCGAGCGGACCTATCGCTGGTATGTGAAAAATTTGGGCTCCGGGACGCTGCGTGGCCTTCCGGACAACCGCTGAGCGCGGAGCGGGCCCGCGGGAACCCATGGCGCGGGCGGCGCGGGTCCGCTATTTGATCCTCGCCCAATCCAACGAATTCCCTGATAAACCGGGGGGGTACGGGTGTACGGAAGGAGTGGCCTATGCCAAGCGGCATCATCAATAAATAGTTATAAGCGCAACTTTGAGGGCATCGCCCTACTGAGTTCGCTCGAATTGAGCTACACAAGTGCGGTGCTTGAGTCCGATGTAGGTGGTACAGTACAGTCCCACCTCCGGATGAGCCGCCGGTCCAGCCACCGGAACTGCGGCTGGTAACGACGAGCGACTGGAACACAGGGGCCAGATGCAGAGCAAGACCGCCATCGATCCGCAAAGCGCCTCAGCCGAGGCGCCGCGGGCCACCAGCCTCCACGCGCTCGCCATTGTTGCGCGCCATCATGGGCTGCATCTTTCGGTCGACCAGATAAGGCGCGACTACGCCATTGAAAGCGGCGAGCCGCCCACCCGGCTGCTGCTGAAAATCGCCGAGGAGAACGGCCTGACCGTCCGGTCCGCGACGTTGCGCTGGAAGCATCTGGCGCGCCTGGAGAAGGCGCTGCCGGTTCTGCTCCGCCTGCGCGACGGCAGCACCATGGTCCTGGTCTCCTTCCGCAAGGACGGCGACGCCCCGGCCGCGATGCTGCAGGACCCGCTGAGCGCCGACCAGGCTTGCATCGCGGTGGACGAGCTGCGGCTCAGCTCCGTGTGGGACGGCGACGCGATCTTCGTCAAACGCCGCCACCGGATCAGCGACCAGGAGCGGCCGTTCGGCTTCGGCTGGATGATCGGCCAGATCCTGCGCGAGAAGCGGATCTTCCGCGACATCGGCGTCTCCGCCTTCGTGCTCAGCCTGTTCGCGCTGGTCCCGCCGATGGTCTTCATGGTCATCCTGGACCGCGTGCTGGTCCACCAGCGCCTGTCCACGCTTTACGTGCTGGTGGGGATCATCCTCTTCGTGCTGCTGTTCGACACCGTCTTCGGCTATCTGCGCCGCTATCTGGTGGCGATCGGCACGGCCAAGGTGGATGCAAGGCTCAGCACCTACATCTTCGACCGGACCATCGGCCTGCCGATCGACTTCTTCGAGCGCACGCCGACCGGCGTGATTTCCTACAAGCTGAACGAGGTCTGGCGCATCCGCGGCTTCCTGACCGGCCAGCTGTTCGGGACGCTGCTCGACAGCATGACGCTCATCGTCCTGATCCCGGCCATGTTCATCATGAGCCCGCTGCTCGCCTTCCTGGTGCTGGGCGTGGCGTTCCTGATGTGCCTGGTGGTGGCCATATACATCGGTCCGCTGGCGCGGGCCTACGCCGACGTGATCAAGGCGGAGCAGCGCAAGGGCTCCTTCATGATCGAGGTGCTGCACGGCGCCCGCACGGTCAAGTCGCTGGCGCTGGAAGGGCGCAAGCGCTTCGACTGGGATGTGCGCGTGGCCGAGGCGGTGCGCGCCAACACGAAGATGCAGCTGCTCTCCAACCAGCCGCAGACCATCCTGCAGCCGCTGGAGAAGCTGATCTACTCCGGAACGCTGGCGGTCGGCGCCTATCTGGCCCTCAGCGACGGCGGTTCCGCCTACGGCGGCATGCTGGTCGCCTTCAGCATGATCGCCAGCCGCGCGACGCAGCCCTTCGTCCAAATCGCCTCGCTCATGCAGCAGTTCCAGGAGGTCCGTGGCGCCGTCGCCCAGGTGGCCTCGGTGGTCAACCAGCCGCAGGAGCAGGGGCTGGGGCGGCAGGGCGTCCGCCCGGTGATCAAGGGCGAGCTGAGCTTCTCCGAGGTGCGCTTCCGTTACCCCGGCTCGCAGAACCCGGCGCTCGACAACATCTCCTTCGAGGTCAAGTCCGGCCAGGTCATCGGCATCATGGGGCGGTCGGGGTCGGGCAAGACCACCGTCACCCGTGTGCTCCAAGGCCTCCATCAGAACTACGAAGGCCTGGTCAAGATCGATGGCGTCGACCTGCGCGAGATCGACCTCACCCACCTGCGCTCGAACCTGGGCGTGGTGCTGCAGGACAACTTCCTGTTCAACGGGACCATCCGCGAAAACATCATGGCCGCCAACCGCAGCGCCTCCCTTGAGGAGGTGATGCGTGCGGCCCGGCTTGCCGGCGCGGAGGAGTTCATCGAACGCCTGCCGCGCGGCTACGAGACGATGATCGAGGAGGGCTCGGCCAACCTGTCCGGCGGTCAGCGTCAGCGCATCGCCATCGCCCGCGCCCTGCTGGTCGACCCGTCGGTCCTGATCCTCGACGAGGCGACCAGCGCGCTCGACCCCGACAGCGAGGCGATCATCAACAACAACCTGACGCGCATCGCCCAGGGCCGGACGATGATCGTCATTTCCCACCGCCTCGCCTCGCTGGTGAACTGCGACCAGATCATCGTGATGGAGCGCGGCAAGCTCTACGACATGGGCAAGCACGACGAGCTGCTCCAGCGTTGCGACGTCTATCGGCATCTTTGGTTCCAGCAGAACCGCCACCTTTCCCCGGGAAGCACTCATGACCGCGCTCCTCTTACGCCGGCCGCAAACTCCTGATCGGGCTGCCGAGCAGGTCATCAACGATTTCCAGGGCGAAACTGCGGAGATCACCGGCCGGCCCGAGCCCGTCGTGGCGCGGGCCGTCGTCTGGACGCTGGCCGTCATGGTCGCCCTGTTCATCACCCTGGCGTCGGTGACCAAGCTCGACCGTGTGGTGACCTCGACGGGGCGCATCGTGTCCCAGTCGCCGACCATCGTCGTGCAGCCGCTGGAGATCTCGATCATCCGCAACCTGAACGTCCGCGCCGGTGAGACCGTGCGGCGCGGGCAGGTGCTGGCCACGCTCGACCCGACCTTCTCGTCGGCCGACGTCGCCCAGCTCGGGCGGCAGGTCGCCAAGCTGACCGCCGAGATCGCCCGCATGCAGGCGGAGGCCCGGAACGAGGCCTTCACCGCCGGCGGCAACGATCCGGACCGTCTGCTGCAGGAATCGATCTGGCGCTACCGTCAGGCGGAGTACACGGCCAAGCTGGCGAACTTCGAACAGCGCATGGCCACCCTCCAGGCGACGATCAAAAGCAACCAGACGGACGCCGAGCATTTCCGCTCGCGCCTGAAGATCGTTGGCGAGATTGAGACGATGCGGCAGACGCTGGAGAAGAACCAGACCGGCAGCCGCCTCAACTCCCTGATCGCCAGCGACACCCGGGTGGAGACCGAGCGCAACCTCGGAAACAGCGAGAACACCATCCGCACGGCTTCCCACGACCTGGAGGCGCTGCGCGCCGAACGCGAGGTTTACATCCAGCAGTGGCGCAGCAGCTTGCTGACCGACCTGTCGACCCGCCAGATCGATCTGGAGCGCGCCCGCGAGGAGCTGGCGAAGGCCCAGCGGCGCCGGGAGCTCGTCGAGCTGCGCGCCGTGGACGACGCCGTGGTGCTGGAGGTTGGGAAGTACTCCGTCGGTTCGGTGGTCGAGCAGGCCCAGCCGATCTACACTCTGATGCCGCTGAACGCGACGCTGGAGGTGGAGGTGGAGATCGCCGGCATCGATCAGGGCTTCGTCAAGCCCGGCGATCGGGTGCAGGTCAAGCTCGACGCCTACCGCTACGTCGAGCACGGCATGGCCAAGGGCGTGGTGAAGACGATCAGCGAGGACTCCTTCACCAAGCGCGAGGACCAGAGCCAGGTGCAGCGCCCCTTCTACCGGGCGCGGATCGAACTGACCGACGTGTCGCTGCGCGACGTGCCGGCCGATTTCCGTCTGGTTCCCGGCATGCCGCTGGTGGCCGACATCGTGGTCGGCGAGCGGACCATCATGTCCTATCTGGTCGAAGGGGCGCTGAGAAACGGTTCGGAAGGCATGCGCGAGCCCTGAGGGCCGCGCCGGCTGCAAGGAAAGGGTGTGGAGGCCGATGCGCAAGCTCATCAAGGCCGCCGGGCGGCTGTTCGGCGCCGCTTCGCCGGACGACCAGTACGCCAAGGGCCTGAAGGCGCTGGAGCGCGAGGATCACAAGGCGGCGCTGGAGTTCTGGCTTCCGGCGGCCCGGGCCGGCCATGCGGATGCCCAGAACCAGATCGGCCGCCTGTACGACCTCGGCAAAGGCGTGGTGCGCAACGCCGTTGACGCGGTCGGCTGGTACCGGCAGGCTGCCGACAACGGCCATGGCGACGCCCAGGCGCGGCTGGCCGAAATCTATTACTACGGCTGCGACGCGCCGAAGGGGATCACCCCGACCGACGAGACGCTGTCGCTTCTCTTCCCCAACGGCCTGAAGATCGAGCAGGACTACAAGGAAGCGCTGCGCTGGGCGCGCGCCGCCGCCGAACAGGGCGTCGTGGGCGCGCAGGCCATGCTCGGCTACATGCACGCCTCGGGTTTCGGCATCACCCCGGATTATGCCGAGGCGGAGCGCTGGTACCGCGTCGCCGCCGAGCAGGGGAGCGCGGCGGCCCAGCTCGGGCTGGGGACGCTGCTGGCCGGCGGCTATGGAGGGACGTCGGACCCCGAAGCCGCGCACCAGTGGTTCCGCAAGGCGGCCGAGCAGAAGAACGTGATGGCTTGGTACTATCTCGGCACCCAGTACGCCTCCGGGATCGGGGTGGCGCAGGACCCGGCCGAGGCGGTTTCCTGGTTCCGCCGCGCCGCCGAGGCGGGCGCCGCCGCGGCGCAGCGGGCACTCGGCCTGCTGTACGCGCGGGGGGTCGGCGTGGCCGCCGATCCGCACGCGGCCGAGACTTGGCTGCGGAAGGCAGCGGTCCAGGGCGACACCGAGGCGATGCTGCAGCTTGGCCACCTGAACAGCCGCGGGGCGGGGATGCAGCCAAACCTGTTCGACGCCGCGATCTGGTACCGGGCGGCGGCGGAGATGGGGCAACGCGAGGCGCAGAAGATCATCGCGCAGATGTATTTCGCCGGGTCCGGCGTGCCGCGCGACGAGATGGAGGCGGTCCGCTGGCTGGAGCGCGCCGCCGGCCAAGGCGACCCGCAGGCCCAGCTGCGCATCGGCGCGCTCTACGCCGAAGGGCGCGGGGTGGCGCGCGACTACGACCGGGCGCTCGACTGGTTCCGCCGGGCGGCCGAGCAGGGCAACAGCGACGCGGTCTACAACATCGGCACGCTGCACAGCCTCGGCCTCGGTGTCCCCCGCGACCCGGCGGGTGCCCTGACCTGGTACGAGCGGGCGGCCGAGCAGGGCAGCGTGCTGGCCCAGTTCCGGCTCGGCACCATGTTCGCCGCGGGCGACGGGGTGCCGCAGGACTACGCGCGCGCCGCGTTGTGGTCGCGCAAAGCGGCCGAACAGGGCCATGTCGGCGCCATGATCAACCTTGGCCGCTTCTGCATGCAGGGCTTGGGGATGGAGCGCGACATCGAGGAGGCGCTCCGCTGGCTGACCCTCGCCGCCGAGCATAAGGAGCCGTCGGCCATGACGGCGCTCGGCGAACTGCACGGCCATTGGAGCGAGCAGAAGGACTTCGCCCGTGCCCGTGGCTGGCTGGAACGTGCGGTGGCCCTTGGTGATGAGCGGGCCAAGCTGCTGCTGCAGCGGCTTCCCGCCACCGATCCGTCCGATGACCCGACGGCCGGCCCGCTCGACGGCCAAGCCTCCGGCCATCTCCGCGCGGTCCGCGAGGGCTGACGCCGTCCGGTCCGCTCAGGTCACCAGGGTGACGCCCCGTCCAACGTTCCCGCAAGGCGCGGGCAGGCAGAGGGCCATGTGGCGGTGGATCTCTCCCGTCTCCGGAAGAGACACTGGCCCGAGGTCGGCGTAACCCAGGGCGTGGTAGAGCGCAAGGGCGCGGGCGTTGTGCGGCAGAACCGCCAGCTCCAGCCGCGCGCAGCGTCCGGCGGCCCAGCGATGCGCGGCCAGCATGATCTGCCGGCCGAGTCCGAAGCCGCGGACGTCCGGGTGCAGTTCGATGCCGAGGGTGAGGGCTCCCGAGTCCGAGGAGGCGGGCCAACCGGGGCCGATCCGGACATGCCCGACGATGTCCCCCCTCCGTTCCGCGACCAGCCAGCAACGGTCCGCTCCTCCGAGGCCACTCTGCGCGGCGGCCAGCCAAGCCAGGAGATCCGCAACGCCGGGAACGGCGGTGTCGGGGCATCCGCCGTTCAGCCGGACCATGCCGGCCAGGAAGCCGCGCAACCGCTCCAGATCCCCGTCCGCCGTCAGGACATCCCGCAGGACGACGAGGCCGAGCGCGGCGATGGCCCGCCGTGGGGTGCCGCGCAGCCGGGCGGCGGGGAAATCCGGCAGACGCACGTCCACCATGGGTTCCCGACCGGCCAGGGCGTCGGGCATCGGCACGGTGAAGCCATGACGCCCATCCCCCTTGCCGGCGGCCTCCAGGTCGGGGCGGTGCTGGTCGGCCAGGGTCTCGACCCGCAAGGGGAGATCGCCGAACAGGACCTCCACGCGCAGACGCCGGTCCGGCTCCGCCGGCAGCCAAGCCCAGCCGGCCACCTGGGAACCGACGAGGTCGAGACAGCCTTCGGGTTCGATGGTCATGGCGATCCCCTCCGCACCCGGCCGGGTGCCGCCGGCCTTCAGGGCGCGCGGGCGGCGAGTGGCTCGACCGTGCGCAGAAGGCCGAACTTCATCAGGTGGACGAGGCTGCGCAGCAGCAGAAGCTGGCGCTCCGGCGGCACCAGGGCCGCGAGTTCGTCCACCGTCCGGCCCGGCGGGTCCAGGGCGTCCAGTGCCAGGACGAGGTCGGCCGCCGGGGACAGGATGCCGCGCGCCGGGGAGTTCAGCGGGTCGGCGTGCAGCACCGCCAGGGCGTCGCTGACGGCCACCCGCGAGGCGCCGTCGGCGCGCACCAGCCGCAGCCCCGGCTCCAGCACGCGCGTCGGGTAGGTCTGGAACATGCGCAGCGGATCGGGGCGCAGCGGGTTGCCGTCCTCCTCGGGGAGACGCGCGGCGCGTTCCGGCGCGTGGCGGCGGATGTCGGCCAACTGGCGCCAGACGTCCAGATACTGCGGGATGATCGCCCGCCAGTCGAACAGGGCGACGGCGCGGGCGCGCCCGGCCTCGCCCATCCGGCGGCGCAGGTTCCCGTCCGCGGCCAGCCGCGCGAAGGCCTGTGCCGCCGCCTGCACGTCCACGGCGCTGACCTGCGAGGTGCGGCCGATGTAATGGTCGTAATTGTCCAGCCCGGCGGCGTAGCGGTCGGCCAGGTCGGCGCCGGCGCCCGGCGGCGGCAGGACGGTCGGCACGCGGAAGCCGTCCACGCCGTCGCGCACCGTCTCGCGGTAGCCGTTCCAGTCGGTGACCACGCAGGGCAGCCCGGCGGCCATCGCCTCCACCGGGGTGATGCCGAAGGTTTCCTGGATGTTGTCCACCAGCGAGGTGAACAGGTCGGCGGCGGCCCAGACGCGGGTCCGCACCTCCGGCTTGCGGCCGTCGAGGAAGATCGCGTTGACGCTGGGGCAATAGCGCCGCGCCCCCGCGGCGAAGGCGGCGCCGATGGCGTCGTTGCCGAACCAGCCGGCCTGAATCAGATGGATCCGTTTGCCCGTGAGGCGGGCGGCCTGCTCCAGCGCCAGATACATGGGCACTGGGTGCGCCTTGGCGTGGAAGCTCAGGCGGCCCATGAAAAGCACCGCCACCTCGTCGGCGCCGATGCCGAGCGCCGCACGCTCCGCCGCGCGCACCGACGGGTCGAAGCGGAAGGCGTCGGTGTCCACGCCGAGCGGGACCACCGGCAGGTTCGGCATCGGCACCTCGGTGGCGCCCAACCGGTCGCGCAGATAGGCCGCGTAGGGGCGCAAAACGGCTTCCACCGACGCGCGCGCCGCCTGGGAGGTGCAGATTACCGCGTCCCAGGGCTGCAGCGGTGCGGTCGCCAGGGCGCCTAGATTGTCCGGGGCTTCCGACGTGGTGTGGGTGATGCCGCACAGGCTGTAGCCGCGCTGGTCGCGGGAGCGCCGGCGCCAAGCGTAGTGGTCGATGCCCGGCCCCGGCACGAACAGGCAGCCCACGGCGGCGAGCTTCGACGGCTCCGACGTCGGGTAGAGGGCCACGCGCCGCCCCGGGGCGTGACGGGCGGCAAGATCGGTGAACAGGCCTGCCAACTCCGGCCGGTCGATGTGGCAGGCGAAGCTGTCCAGCCCCGAATGCCGGAAGAAGCCGATGAGGAAGGATTCGCCGGCGACATGGCGGCCCTTCAGGTCCGCCCGCGCGGTCTCGTAACCCTCGGGGTGGAAGTAAATGGCGGCGTTGGACACGGGCGGCGGACGTCCTGGATGTTGCAGCGGAGCGGAGATGCCCGCCGGAGAGTAGCGGGGCCACTCGCCCCGGGCAACGCGCCTGAACGCCGCGCCGTGCGTTACCCGTTCAGCCAGAGCGCGAGGTAGCCGTTGCCCTGCACGGTGCCGGGCAGCGTCGCGACCGCCCCGACCGTCTTGCCGGTCAGCGTCAGGCTGGCGTCGATGCGTCCGTCGCCGTCGATGTCGATCTGAGCGGTGGCGCCCTTGTAGCCGTCCGCTCCATTCATCTCCGCCCAGGACAAAGCCGAGCGGCCGTCCTGCCAGCCCCAGACGGTCACCGTCTCTCCCGCCTCCAGGTCCGTCACGGTGGACCAGACCGGCTCCCCCGTGCGCCCGTCGACGAAGAAGGTGTCCCGTCCCGCCCCGCCGGTCAGGAAGTTCGACCCCGTGCCGCCGTCCAGCACGTCGTCGCCAGCCCCGCCGTCGATGGCGTCGTCGCCCCCCAGGCCGTTGATGAAGTCGTTGCTGGCGCTGCCGGCGATGACTTCGTTGGTCCCGCTGCCGATCCACTGCCATTGCAGAGAGGACAAGGGGCCGGAGTAGGACGAGGCTTCCTGAAGGATGCCCTTCCCGGTCGCGCTGTCGGCCACCGCGTAGAAGGTGGTGGGCACGGTCCCGGCCTGGGCGTCGGGGTTGAGGGCCAGGGTCATGTCGCCGAAGGACAGCCGCTCGATGCTGCGCAGGGTTGTCGTGCCCTGGGAACTGGTCACGGCGACCTCGCCGTCGCCGGTGTGCAGGATGCTGTAGGCTTCGGGCGGATTCTCGAACAGGACGGTGTCGATTCCCTCGCCGCCGTCCAGCGTGTCGTGGCCGCCGCCGCCGATCAGCGTGTCGTTGCCGCCGCCGCCGACCAGAAGGTTGTCGCGCTCGTTGCCGATCAGGACGTCGTTGCCCGATCCGCCGACCGCATTCTCGATCCAGCAGTCGTAGGCGATGCCGAGCGTCCGCCTTTCCAGAAGGAAGCCAGACGACCAGGCCGGGCCCAGGTCGCTGTAATGGCCGGGGCGCAGGTCGATCCGCGCGTCGGCCGTCTGGTTGGACCAACTGATGGTGTCGTTGCCGCCGCCGTCCCAGATGGTCTCGTAGATCGCCTGGCCCGGCGCCCAGGAGTAGACGGTGTCGCCGGCGTTGGTCGCCATGTTGGCGCCATAGAGATACTGGATCGCCTGGATGTCGTTGATCATCGGTGTGGTGGCGAAGCGGTCCTGCCAGTAACCCATCGTCGGCGATGCCCCGACGAAGGACTTGTAGCTCATCACGCTGTAGAGCTGGCTGTCGATGGCGGTGGGCGCCGCGGGGAAGCCGGCCCCGCCGTCCTCGTGCGTGTGCTTCAGACCGAGCGCGTGGCCGATCTCATGCATGGCGGTGAGGTAGGCGTAGGAACCGCCACCCCAGGACAGGGAAGGGTCGGCGAAGGTGGTGCCGAACCAGACGTCCCCCCCTTCGGGCAGATCGGCCGTGGTCATGATCGTGTAGGCGACCGCGGGCGATGCGCTGCCGCCGATGCGGAGGTCGCCGCAGGAGGCGGCCGTGTCGGCGACCTCGGTGCAGGAGATGTTCGCCACCGCGCTCCAACTGCCGATCGCCTGACGGATTGCCGCCTGGGCCGTGCCGGACAGCGTCCAGACGCTGGCCGGGTCCGGCGTCGCATAGCCGTCGCGGTAGGTGGAGAGCCCGGCCACACCGAAGGAATAGGTCAGGGAAGCGCCGGTGCCGGGCGTGCTGTCCGCCCCCCATTTGTAACCCCAAAGCAAGGAATCGATCGCAATGGTGCCGCTCGCGGTAATCCCGGATACGGGATACGCGTAATCAATTGCGCTCATCACTCAATATCCTGAAATGAAGATGGACCGCGCGGAGCGGATTGATCTTCATTTCAGGATGGATCTGAGACAGACAATTATTCGATTGAGCGGCTATCCAGAAGCTTCCGCCGCCATATGGAGAGCATTAAAGAAGTATTATTTTATTTCTTTTGTGAATTGCTGTGGCGCGGGGATGTAGCTCCGCCGGATCGCGGACGCCATCGGTGTGCGCCGGGTTGTCGGTGGCCGCAACCGGCTGCGCATGGGAGTGCAAAGGGGACAGCGGATCGGATGAGGTCCGCATGAAGGCGGCGCCCCGGTCGCGCCCGGGGCGTCTCCGCATCGCTCATCCGCTTGGCAGTTCATCCGGATGTTCTCACCCGAACGCACGGCGTGCGTCCGGGCGGGCGGGTCGGGGGCCGTCTTTCCCGCCGGTCCGGGGCGGCTTCCGGTCTGCCTCAGACGAAGGCGTTCTCGACCAGCTCGCACAGCATGTGGCCGGCGGCGATGTGCATTTCCTGGATGCGCGGGGTGTCGGAGGAGGGGACGCACAGGCAGACGTCGCACAGTTCCTTCATCCGCCCGCCGCCGGCGCCGGTCAGGCCGACGGTGCGCAGGCCGATGGCGCGCGCCGCCTCGAGGGCGGCGACCACGTTGCGGCTGTTGCCGCTGGTCGAGATGCCGACGAGCACGTCGCCCGCCCGGCCGAGCCCGCGCACCTGCCGCGCGAAGACCTCGTCGTAGGAATAGTCGTTGGCGATGGCCGTCAGGGCCGACGTGTCGACCGTCAGCGCCACCGCCGCCAGCGGCGGCCGGTCGCGCAGGTAGCGCCCGGTCAGTTCCGCCGCCAGGTGCTGGGAGTCGGCCGCCGAACCGCCGTTGCCGCAGAACAGCACCTTGCCGCCTGCCCGGAGGCCGTCGATCATCAGCGTGGCCGCGGCGACGATCGAGTCCGCCTGATCGGCGAAGGCGACGAAGTTGCGGGACGTCTCGAGAAAAGCATCGCGGACGCGGTCGGCGGGGTGGGTCATGTAAGGTTCCTGGAAACGTCGGGAGAGCGGGTCCTTCGTCCCGCACCATACGATGGCGGCGCCCGGCGGCGCCATCCTGCTCTTTTCCGCCATCCTCGGGCCGTATGGCGGCCTTCTCGGCGGTTCCCTTGGCGGATCGCGAAGGATCTTCAAAGGAGTCCGGTGCGCCGCCAAGCGGGCAGCTTTCGGTTTAGCAGATCGGGCAGCACCACGGCGAGCCGGTCCCGCATGGCCGTGGGATCGGTGACCGGGCTGCCGTCCTCGGCCAGCACGGACCGCTTGAGCCTTTCGAGCGCTCCGGTCACGAAGCCGCCAAGGGCTTCGGTATCCGGCGCTCCGGTATCCGGCGGTTGGCCGTCCCGTTGGCCGGTCAGCAGGCCGGCCAGGACGAGGCGGTCCAGCGAGTCCGCCGCCACGCTCTGCCCGACGACCGGAGCGGCCAGATGGAACAGCGACTCATCGAGGCCCATGCGCCGGGCCACCGCCCGGTTCAGCCGGCCGGCCGCCGCACGACCGTCCTCCGGCGCGTCCACCAGGGGATGCGCTTGGTTGGAGGAGACCAGCAGCGCGAGGAACCGTGACAGCGTGCCGAAGTCGTGCCGGGCCATCTCCGGCATCGCGGCGATCTCGCCCAGGCTCGGCGTGCCGGCGGCAAGCGCGTCGAGGATCGGCAGGCCGAGCGATGGGTCGTGGCGCAGTTCGCCCAGCGGCACCGGGATCGCCAGGCTCGCGTCCTCGCGCGGGACCAGCAGCGTGAAGCGCAGCCGCCGCAGCGCCTCCTCCGTCTCGGCCGGCGGCATCGTTTCCGGGCCGCGCACGAAGACGTCGCGACGGAACACCTGGTTCATCGCGAAATCGCGCACCGTCTGGGCCAGGGTCGGGTCGGCGATCTCCCCCAGGATGGCGCGCAGTTCCGCCCGCACCGCAATGTCGTCGAAATTCTGTGGAATGGTCGCCGAACCGGCGTAGCCGAGCTTGGCGCGGGCGAGATCCTTGGCCACCTGGGCGTGGCCCAACGGCTCCCAATGGGCGTTCAGGTATTCGTGGCTGAGATAGCGGCGGTCCTGCCCGGCCATCATGCCGAGATGCTGTCCGGCCGCGCCGTTCACCGCGAAGTAGCCGGCCCCGGCCTCGTTCAGCCGGTTGAGGAAGCCCAGCGCCGCGTCGAACTGGCGGTCGCTGCGCCCCGGATTGGCCGCGGCGTGTGCCAGGATCAGCTTCTGCAGGGGCATCAGCGGCGCCCAGCCCGGCTGGCTGTTGTAGCTGAGATAGACCAAACCGCCCGGCTTCAGCATCCGCTCCAGGATGTCCACGACCGCCTGACGGTTCTCCGGGCTGATCCAGCTGTAAACGCCGTGCAGAGCGATGAAATCGAACCCCTCGCCGTCCCTGGCCCCGGCGCCCTCGGCAGGCAGCCCCTCGACGGCGACCTGCTGGAAGCTGCGCTCGTGGAAGGCGACGTTGGGAAGCTCCGCCTCCTCGGCCAGCCGGCGGGCGCCCGCGATGTGCAGCGGGTTGAAGTCGATGCCGGTGAAGCGCCCCTGCGGGTGGGTCGCGGCCAGGATGTTCAGGGTCATCCCCTGGCCGCAGCCCAGCTCGCAATAGCGGAAGGGCCGGTCGGTGCGCGGCGGCCGGATGCCGTTCAGCAGGCAGACATAGGAGAGATAACCGGGGGCCAGCTCCCGATAGGCGCCATGGGTGTAGGCGATGTCGGCGTTGTAGCCGTCGCTCCAGCCGCTCATGCCGGGGTCCTTTCGGCGAGTTTCCCATCCGCCGACGCGCCCTGGGACGGCGTCCGACCGGCGATCAGGTCGTCGGTCAGGGCGAGGAAGCGGGGCAGGGTGACGGTGCGCAGGTCGTAATGCTCCACCGCGGTCCGTCGCGCCCGGTCGCGCAGCGTTTGCATGCGGTCGGGATGCTCGAACACCTCGTCGATGCGGTCGGCCAGCCCGGCGCCGTCGAAGAAGTCCACCAGCAGCCCGTTCTGCCGATCGCGCAGCACCTCCTCGACCGGGATGGTGGAGGAGCCGATGACCAGGCAGCCGGCCGCCATGGCCTCCAGGAAGGACCAGGACAGCACGAAGGGGTAGGTGAGATAGATGTGGGCCGAGGAGACCCGCAGGATGGTCAGGAAGCTGGGGTAGGGCACCTTGCCGAGGAAATGCACCCGCTCCCGGTCGATGCCGGCCCCGACCTCGTCGAGCAGGATGTCGCGGTAGCTCCGGCCGCCGGGAGCCGCATGGCCGTAGCTGACTTCGTCGCCGCCGACGATCAGCACATGGGCCTTGGGGCGCCGCTTGAGGATGTCCGGCAGGGCGCGCATGAAGACGTGGAAGCCGCGGTAGGGCTCCAGGTTGCGGGCGACGTAGGTGATCACCTCGTCCTTGCGCGTCAGCGTCAGGCCCGAGGGCAGGCGCAGCCAGGCGTCCGGTTCCGGCCGCACGATGCTGGTGTCGACGCCTTCGTGGATGACGCTGATGCGGGACCGCATGTAGTCGGGGTAGAGCGACCACTGCCAGCCGGTCGGGGTGTGGCCCCAGTCGGCGGCCTCGAAGCCCAGCGTGTTGATCGCGTTCTTGGTGCGCACCCGCGGGCCGTCGTTCAGGCTGACCGGCAGCGACGGGTCGAAGCCGATGTCGGCCCCGGCCAGGTGGTAGAAGAACTCGAAATAGGCGAGCAGCGGCACGTCCGGCCAGACGTCCTTCATGTACAGCGTCTCGCCCCACCCGTTGTGGCCGATCATGATGTCGGGACGGAAGCCTTCGGCCTGCAGGCGCCGGCAGACCTCGTAGACGCCCTGCCCGTAGATGACCGCCTGCTCCAGCTCCTGGAGATAGTGGTGGGTCGATGGCCGCGCCGCGCGGAACGGTTGGTAGATCGCGCGTTCCACCCCGGGAATCTGCACGGGGCTGTCGTGCGAGATGAAGACCACGCGGTTGCCGGGCTGCGCCGCCAGATGCTGGACGATGTGCTGGTACTGGCCCGGAAAGTTCTGGTGGACGAAGAGGTAATTCATGCGCGTCGCCGATTCCGCAGGGGGCCCGTCATGGGCCGTGTCATCGTCAATCTGTGGCCGTCAGGTCTATCGCCGTCAGGTCGTCGGGATGTTCTGGACGATGCCGTCCAGCGCGCCGGCCGGCGCCGGCGATCGGTAGGCCTTGACCTGCAGTTCGTAGGCCTCAGCCCAGCGCCACATAGCGAAGGATTCGAAACCCGCGTCCTGCAGCGCCTTGCCCAGCGTCCGCGGCGTGAAGCCGGTGCGGTGGGCCATGAAGCGGTTGCCGCCGGCAAGCGCCGGTTCGTATCCGTAGAGGGCGTCCAGGGGATAGATCGGGCGGCCGTCGGTCCGGTAGAGCGGCTCGTCGGTCCGGTCCGCAGCCACCAGCCGCGCCACCGCCTGAAGATCGGGCACGGCCAGCAGGAGCTGGCCACCCGGCCGGAGCACGCGCAGGAACTCCCGCAAGGCCTGCGGCACCTCGTGCCGGTCGAGGTGCTCCAGGTTGTGCGACGACCACACGGCGTCCATCGACATGTCGGGGACGGCCGGCATGTCGGTCATGGAGGCGACGATGTCGGGATCGACCGCCGGGTCGATGTCGAGCCGAAGCTCCTGCCACTCCGTCGCTGGGAAGGCGGTGCCGATGACGGTGGCGGTCCGCGGACCGCTCCCGACGTTGAGCACGGTCTTGCGCGGGGCTGGCGCCGCCGGCTGGTCGCCGACGGCCTCCGGGCCGGCAAGCTCCGGAATGCTCTGAGGCATCGGCCTGCAATCCACTCCGGATCAGAAGGGGCGCGGCTGGGCCTGGGCGCCCTGCTTCTCGACGAGGCGCAGCAGGATGCCTTCCAACGGGTCGCCGATGGCGTCCGACCGGCAGGGGCTGCCGTTCTGCCCCGTGGGCGAGCGATAGCCGCTGACGAAGGCGCCCTCGTAGACGCAGTCGAACCGCTCGGCCGTGGCGCCGCGCAGGCGGATCGAGAAGCCGATCAGCGGCGTGCCGAGACCGCGGCTGCCGCACATGCCGCCGCCGGTGATCCAGGGCGTTTCCCAACCGTTGGCGGTCAGGCCCTTGTATTCGAGATCCTCGGGCGGCAGCCCCTCGACCGGGGTGATCGAGAAGGCCTCGATCCACAGCCGCTGCCCGACGGCGCCGGCCCAGTTGGAATCCGCGAAACGCAGGTCGCCCTGGCGCTGGACATGGGCCAGGATCTCGGTGCGCGGGAGGCGGACGGCCGGAACCGGTGCAGGGGCTGGTGCGGCAACCGGAGCGGCGGCCGTGGGGGTCGCGACCGACGGCTGGGCGGCGGCCGGAACGTCGTCGATGCGGGCGAACTGGAGCGACAGCAGCGCGTTCGTGCGGTCGATGTGCTTGTAGGAGCTGAGGATCACATTGGCGGGGCCGCCCGTGACCTTGATGATGACCGTGTCGCCCGGCTTGGTCAGCCAGTTGCCCGGAACGCTGCAGATCATCTCCACGGCGGCGCCGGCCAGGCCGTTGGGAGCGACCGCCAACTGCACGCTCGGCAGCGGAAACTCGCCCGGGGCCGCAGCGCCGCCGCCGCCCGTGACGATTAGGGAGTAGAATCCCGGCACCAAGGACAGGGTCTGCGCCGTGGCCTTGATCTGGCTGGACTGAGTGGCTTCTGCGGACGCAACGCTACCGATCATCGACGACCCCCTGCGGGCGTGAAAGGTTGAGAAATGATGAACGGGCGCTTCCGAATCCGTCACTGGACCGGCACGCCTGTAATCAGGCCGAAAGGAAATAGGCCTTTCGATTGCTACGCTATGCACTGTGTGAGCGTCAAGGATACCCAGGAGCATATCGTTGATTGTCGCAGGGGCGAGTTCCGGTGGCAGAAGATGGCCGCCGCCATCGTGCCGGATCCGCTCGCCGAGCGCCCCCAGATCGAAGGCGGCGACCTCCAGCCCGGCCCGCCAGGCGGTGGACAACGCATAGCACCAGGTCTCCGGCGAGATGGAGGGCAGGAAGGCGAGGTGGGCCTGCTGCGCCCGCACCAGGGCGACCGCCTCTTCCTCGGCGAAGCGGCCGGTCACGACGATGCGCCCGGTCTCGAAAAGCGGCGGGTCCTCCTCGCTGAAGCCGACGACCACGAACTCCAGCGGCAGGTCGCGGGCCGCGGCGTCCCGCGCGCAGGCGAGCAGGACCTCGTAGCCCTTCTGGATGCCGACGGCGCCGATGGTGCAGACGCGCCAACGCCCCCCCGGCGGAAGGATCGGTCGGAGGTGGGGTCGGCGGGGGGGCTCCTCCGTTTCCCAGGGGCGCAGGTCGATGGCGCGCGGGTCCGTGTAACGGGCCAGGCGGGCGGCGACGTCCCGCGTCGGGGCCGTCACCCGGCGGGCCCCGGCGACCAGGGCGCGCGTGCGCCGGCGCAGAGCGGTCACCGTCAGGTCCGGATCGGCGCGGTCGTCCGGGTCGGCGGTGCAGCGCTCGCAGGCGGCTAGATCCGGCTCCCCGCAATAGCGCCCGCTCCCATCTACCAGGTTCACGCGCGGGCAGATCAGCCCATAGTCGTGGACGGTGACGTCGTAGGGCACGCCGAGCCGGGCCGCGAGGTCGAGCACGGCGGGATCGTGGCCGAGCGTGTGGTGGATCTCCACCGCCGCCGTTCCGGCCTGCCGCAGCACCGCGACCAGCTCCTCGAACTCGGCGCGCGTGCGGAACACCAGGTCGCGCAGCTCGGGCCGGTCCGCCACCTCGATCCGGCAGCGCCGTTCGGGCGGGTCGGCCGGGGGCCGGGCCGGTGCCCCGTCGCTCCCGTTTCCATCATCCTCGGCGGGGAGGGCGTCCGGGTCCTCCCCGGTCTCCGGCGTCAGGCGCAGGACGCGCCGGCCCTCCGCGCGCAGCGCCGCGACGCGCTCGGCCACGAAACGGGCGACGCCGCCGCGGCCGGACAGCGTGACCAGCAGGACGGCCGGAGGACGCGGCTCCGGCTCCTCGGCGGCCCAGCGGGCGAGGTCCAGGCGCCGCCGTGCCGCCAGCAGCGGGTCGGCGGCGATGAACGCCTGCACCAGCGTGTCGTAGCCGGGGTGCAGCCGCTCCATCAGGCGGCCGTTGCGCGCGGCCAGGATGACCTTCTGCCGGCCGAAGGACCGGCCGCCGACATGGGCTACGAAGACGTCGGCCGCCCCCAGGTGGCGCCAGCCCAGACCCCGTGCGCGCAGGCAGAAGTCGTTCTCCTCGCCGTAGCCGCGGCCGAACAGGCGCTCCTCGAAGGGGCCGGTTTCCTCCAGGCAGTCGCGGCGGATGTACATGCAGAAGCCGACCGCCGTCGGCAGATCGACCCGGACGCCGGCGTTCACCGCGCGGGCCCGCCGGTCGAGCAGCGCCGTCCCGGCGGGGGAGGGGGGAGGGGGGCGGTCCTTCCCGGAGGGGTAGCTGAGAATGGTGGCGTCGTTGGACAGGGGCGTGACCGTGCCGACGTCGTGCGAGTCATGGGCGGCGGCGCGCAGGCGGGCCAGCCAGTCCCCGGCGACCAACGTGTCGGCGTTCAGCAAAACGACATCGCGGTCCGGGTGCAGGCGCAGGCCCCGGTTGACCGTGGCCGGGAAGCCGAGGTTGCGGTCGTTGCGCAGCAGGGTGATTCGCCCTTCCTCGGCAAGCGCCGCGAGGTCGCGGGCAAGATCCGGTTCCGGGCTGGCGTCGTCGATGACGATGATCTCGTGCGGCGTGCCGTCTTCCCGTGCAGCCGCGAAGATCGACCGCAGGCAGGCCAGCGTTTCCTCCCGTCCGCGGTAGACCGGGACGATGACGTCGACCATGGGGGAAGCGGGTGTTCTTCCTGATGGGCGGGCTGGGATCGGCCCGACCGGCGATGGCCGGAACGGCGGATGACCGGTCCCCGGCCAGGGCAGAGGGCTGCCGGCGAGCGGAACCTCCCCCGGTCCGGCAACCACCTGCAGCGGGCCGGGTTCGAGGCCGCTGCCGTCCAGGTCGAGCGCGAAGGCGTAGTCGCCCTCCTCGATGCCAAAGGCCTCGGCGATCTCCATGGGGCGGTCGGTGACCAGCGTGATGGAGCGGCCGGCGGAATCGCTGACCCGCACCGTCACCCGCTGCGGCGGGTCGCCCGGGCACCAAGCCCAGCCGGACAGGCGCGTGGCGACGTTCGGCCCGTCTTCGAGCACGGCGCTGCCTTCGATGGCGGCGTGGCGGCGCGGATGCAGCGCCGCGCCAAGAAGGGGCCGGCCGTCCAGCGTGACGGACAGGGTCTCGCCCTCGGCCTCCGGCCCCAGGGGCAGGGTGAAACGGACGAGGCCGGAGGCCGGATCGGGCTGGCCATGGCGTTGCAGAAAGGACGGGCCGTCAAGAACCAGAAGCGGCCCCCGCCCGGATTCGATGCGCAGGACGCTGCCCGCCCCCGCCCGGTCCGGGTGCAGCGCGCCGACGATCCGCAGGCCGAGGTCGGCCGACGCCCAGCCGGCGGCGGCGCCGGACCGCGCGGCGTGGTCGGCGAGATCGGCCAGCAGCGGAGCGACGCTCACCGGAAAGCGATGCAGCAGCCGCTCGACGAGCGGGATGAAGCGGTCCATGGCGTCGAGCCGGGCCAGAGCCTGGCCGAGCACGATCGATGCGGTCGGGGTGGGCGCCCGCTCCGCCACCGTCTCCAGCAGGGGGGGCACGTCGCCGGGGCGGTCCGCTGCGACCAGCAGGGCGGCGAAGAAGGCCTTGAGCGCGATGTCGTTGGGCGCGAAGCGCGTGCTGCGTTCGGCCCAGCGCAGGGCCTCGCCGAGGTCGCCGCGGGCGACGGCGCAACGGGCCAGCCCGGTGGCGCCATTGATGTGGCTGCGATCGTCGCGCAGAAGGGCGCGGGCTTCCCGCTCGGCCTCGGCCCAGCAGCCGTCGGCGATGGCGCGTTCCAGAGGTCCCGGATCGGGTTTGGGAGTCTTCGGGGGACTCATCCGATGCGCCGCGTGGAAACCTGCACACCGGCAGAACGGAGATTCATCATGACGTCAGGCCCTGGCCCGTGAACGGAATGGCGACGATGGCCGGATGCCCCGCCGGTTCCGCATCCACCCGACGCTGACGGCACGAACGAAGCGTCCCGAGTTGGTGTGGCGGAACGCGGTGTCTGGACCGCTCAACGTGCCTCTTGGGAAGGCTTCATGATGAAGGCCATCCAAGGAAAAGGCACGGCACAAAAACGGCATAAAAATGGACCTGCCGATCGCTCGGCAGGTCCATCGCGGTCTTGCAGGGGCCCTCTTATCAGACGGCGAAGTTGCTGGCGGTCAGGTTGGTGACGCCGGCAACTGTGATCTGCGTGCCATCCGACAGGGAGATGACCGAGCTGCCGCCCGTCACCGTGACCTTCGCCGCCACCTGCGACGCGGAGAGGCCGTAGCCCTGGACCGCGATGAGGTCGGTGCCGGCCTTGAAGTCGCCGATAATGTGCTTGCCGCCGCCGAACACGGTGCTGAACACGAAGACGTCGTTGCCGTCGCCGCCGAACAGCGTGTCGTTGCCGACGCCGCCGATCAGGGTGTCGTTGCCGGCGAAGCCGCCCAGGACCGCCTTGCTGGTCTTGGAGGTGCCGCCGATGAGCAGGTCGTTGCCGCCGCCGCCGGCGATCGTGGTGTTGCCCGAGCCGCCGAACAGGGTGTTGTTGCCGGCCGCGGACGCGATGGTCGAGTTGCCCGAACCACCGATGACCAGGTTGGAACCGCCGACGACGTTGATCACGGCGTTGCCCGCGCCGGCGCCGATGGTGGCGTTGCCGCCGCCCGCGATGACGGTGTCGTTGCCGGCCGCGAAGACCTGGTTGTTGCCGCCGACGAGGCCGATCAGGTTGTTGCCTTCACCGGCGGTCAGCACGTTGTTGCCGGCCGCGGCCACAACGGTGTCGGCGCCCGTGCCGCCGAGGATGGTGGCCGAACCGCCGGCGACCGTCGAAGTGCCCAGCAGCTGACCGCCGGCGCCGCCGACGATGGTCTGGTTCGTGCCCGTGCCGGCCTGAAGGATCGTGCCAGCCTTGTCGTTGGCGACGAGGAGCTGGTTGTTGCCGGCGCCGCCGATCAGGGTGACCGGGGCGGTGTTGTCGGAGGCGATGACCGCGCCGCCCGAAACGGTCGACAGCGAGTAGACGCCGCCAACGGTGGCGTTGACGATCGCGTTGGCGTCCAGCTTGTTGGAATCAACCAAGCTCGTGTTCTTCAGAATCGCACCCGCCAGCGTGGACGGAGCGGCGGCATTGGTGATACCACCTGTGACCGTAGTGACCGTGGACATAGTAAGGACCCCCCGCAAAAGCGAATAAAACTTATGCCTAAGGGTCGGATACCATTGGTAATCCCTTTTTGCAAGTGCGGAATGGAACATGTCATCGGGGGGACCACCATCAGGTTACCTATGTCACAGACCGATGCTCCTGGGCGATAATGTTTCATTTCTAAAATATGCTCATGGGGTTGCGTAAAACCCTAGTACGGTCAGGGATTCACGCGGTTGGACGCATGAGGCCCATGTCGGAATTGAAGTGTTGGGTTCCGTTGGCAATGAACCGCCTTTCTTCGGCGCGGTCTTCGCATTCCGGTGGGCATCGAGGGGAGTGATTCGCGTCGCTCCAGGAGCCGGAGCCAGAGCCGGCTGGCCGTCGATCGGGGCAATCCCCTTACGCCGCGACTTGGCCGGTCCGGTTTGGTCCGGCCATTCCGGTCAGGTTGACAGGCATTTCCCTCCCACTTAGTTCCGGAGCACGCCGCCTGGGAAACCGGCCGGCGCTGTCCGGACGACACGGGATAAGGAAGTGCCCAGCATGCTCGACCAACCGGCGGCTCCGCGCCGCGTCCTGGTGACCGGAGGGGCCGGCTACATCGGCAGCCACGTCCTCCATGCCCTGACCGACGCCGGGATTCCCGCGGTGACCATCGACAACCTGTCGACCGGCCGCCGCGCCGCCGTGCCGGAGGCCGTGCCCCTGGTGGAAGGGGATGTCGGGTCGGCCGATCTGCTGGAGCGGGTGATTCGCGCGCATAGCGTGGACGCGGTGATGCACTTCGCCGGGTCCATCGTCGTCCCGGAATCGGTGGAAAAGCCGCTCGCCTATTACCGCAACAACACGGTCAACAGCCTGACCCTGCTTGACGCCTGTGCGCGGTTCGGGATCGACAAGGTGGTCTTCTCCTCCACCGCGGCCGTCTATGGCGCCACCGACCGCGTGCCGATCGACGAGGAGACGCCGACCGCCCCGATCAACCCCTACGGCGCTTCCAAGCTGATGACGGAGCGGATGCTGCGCGACGCCGGGGCGGCGCACGGACTGCGCAGCGTCATCCTGCGCTACTTCAACGTGGCGGGGGCCGACCCGGCGGGGCGTACCGGCCAGGCGACCCCGACCGCGACGCACCTGATCAAGGTGGCCTGCCAAGCCCTGCTCGGCCGGCGCCCGGCGCTGTCGATCTTCGGCACCGACTACGACACGCCCGACGGCACCTGCATCCGCGACTACATCCACGTCAGCGATCTGGCCGATGCCCATGTGCTGGCGCTGCTCCATCTGCGGCGCGGCGGCGAGAGCCTGACGCTGAACTGCGGCTACGGGCGCGGCGCCTCGGTCCATGAGGTCGTACGCACCCTGGAGGAGGCCAGTGGGGAAAAGGTGCCGGCCACGCTCGCCCCGCGGCGCCCCGGCGACCCGCCCCAGCTCGGTCCGGCGCGAACACGGCCTCGCGCCGGACCAAGCGGCACCATGGGCAGCACCATGGAAAGCATGGCAATCCCGCCGGCCGAAGGCTGCAGTGCGCCCGCCCGCACACACCACCTTCCTGCCGGATGAGATTGCAAACCACCTTTCCCGCTTTCCCGGCCTCGGGGGATGAACCCCGGTTGGTCCGCGGCAGGTTCGGGACCAGGATGGCACGCGCCGGCCGGCGCGCGGTTCGGCGGGCCCGGCATGTTGCCGGCGGCCTTGCTTCGCCTACCCTGTCCCACGGAAGCCGAGACGCTTCCGAAAACGCTGTTGCGGACCGTACCCATGACCGTTGAAGCCCTTGAGGAAACCGTGTCCGGCACCCCCGCCGGAGCAACTTACGGGCGCTGTTCGACAGCCTGGCTCGCGAGCGCGACCGCTGGGTCGAGCGCAACCGCGCCTTTCACGAGGCCGACCACGCCTATCTGCGTTTCCTAGAGCAAATTTCTGTTGGGAGCGAAGAACGGAAGTGAGGCTTGGCTGTTGGAGCGATTGCCCCATTGTGGAGGGTGTCGCGATGAGCCGAGCCTATTCGAGAGATTTGCGGGAGCGCGTGCTGCGGGCGTGCGCTGTCGGGACCGAGA